>NZ_JANEWL010000018.1:0-57878 GCF_028069815.1 Citrobacter sp. Awk 2 | reverse complement strand
ATTTTATTGTTATCCAGTAGATTAGTTAATCCAAATACCTTTGCAGCATGACTGGATAGATGTTCAGCAATATCTTTGGCGCTGAGAATAATATCAGCAACTTCGCTTTTTGCCGACGTAAGATCAGTATGAGAAACAACTGCCTCTTTATTTATCTCTTTAATAATTTTTTTCACGTTCATTTCAACGATAAAACTGCTGCCTAAACCGTTACCACACACAATCAGAATTTTTTTCATCTTTACCTCACTATCCGTTGATAACGGCTTGAATTTTTTCCATTGAGGATGCTTTCAGCAATGCTGATAGTCTCTCATCATTGCTAAAAATATCCGCAAGGGCGGTGATCATATTAATGTGCTCATTTCCCGAAATCGCACACAACATAATCACCACATAAATAGGATCATTGTCTTGCGAGTCAAATGAAATACCTTTTTTAATATGCAAAAGCGATAAGCCGTTTTTAATTCCCCCCTGTTCCGGACGAGCATGAGGCATCGCCAGACCAGGCGCTAAAACATAATAAGGACCGAGTTCCTGATGGCTATTAAAAATGGCTTGAATATAAGCCTGAGTAATCGCTTCTTTCTCCAATAAAGGTTGTGCCGCTAACGTAATGGCTTGTTTCCAGTCACAGACTGAATCCACAATCTGGATATTCTCCGGTGGTAACCAGGTCGTGATCATAAATACTCCGATAGCGTTGAAAGTGAACCTACTATAGAGGAATGCCTTCACGTCTTACCGTGATCTCTCTCGCAAAGTTAGCGCTAACACGACAATAATGTTAAATTTATTGTTACCGCTAACTTTATTAACCATACTTATCATTACTTTGCAGTTGGGCAATGCGCAAAACGCTAAACATCATTTACAATGGCTGCCCAGACAGGCGAAAGGAGGATATCAGTGCAGACGTTAGAAGCAGACGATAGCGCGAGAGAGAAACGCAGGAAAAACACCGGTAAAATTACGCTCGCCGAAGTAGCAAAACTGGTCGGCGTTAGCACGATGACGGTGTCACGCGCGTTACGCATGCCTGAAAAAGTGAACCCTGAACTGCGCACCCGGATTGAAGCGGCGGTTAACGAACTGGGCTATGTGCCAAACCTGCAGGCCCGCAGCCTCGCCTCTGCTGACTCCAGTCTGGTAATGGGCGTGGTGCCTTCTTTTTCCTCCCCTGGATTTCTTGCCGTCTCCGAAACGCTGCAGACGGTGATCGCGACCCAGGGCTACAGCATGATGTTTATCGAGTCCGGCCAGGGTGGGCAAAGCGAAGAAAAAGCCTTTGCACAAATACTCGCCTACAACCCGGCGGCGATTGTTCAGTTTAATATTGATAACATCAGCAGTTGTTCGCAGATGATAAGTAATACCGGCGTACCGGTGGTTGAGATTGGTGCTATCAATCGCGATGCTAGCTGGGTCAGCATCGGCGTTGACTACGCTGCGGCCATTAAAAAGCTGGTCACTTCCCTTGCGCAGAGCGGATATAAAAATATCGGCCTGCTCTGCACCGCCTCCAATAATATTATGTTTCGCCAGGTGCTGAGCGGCTGGAACAGCGCCATGCTCTCGGTTAACCACTCCCCGCATCGCGTGGTGACTTCTCACCTACCAGCAGGCATAACGACCGGTTTAAATCTGCTGGGAGATATTCGTATCACCTGGCCAGAGCTGGATGCGTTGATTTGTACATCTGATGAAATTGCCTGCGGGTGCATTATGGCCTGCCACGGTGCGGGGCAAAAAGTACCCAACTCCCTGGCAATAGCTAGCTTGAGTGGCGGTACTCTTGCCGCTGTTTGCTCACCGTCTCTGACTGCCGTCGAGTTCCCATGGAGTGAAACAGGAACTCTCGCAGGAAAAACGTTGCTTGATCTTCTGGCTGGTAAATCGACAGATAAAGCCATTGAATTACCATCAACGTTACAAGTTCGCGCGAGCACCAGAAAAATGTAATGCGGTAATGTATTTATTGATTTGTCATCCTACCTACAGTCTCGCATATCTCCGTAGGCCTGATAAGCAAAGCGCCGTCAGGCATGGCAGTTATTGTCGGCTAAGCAGCGTTAACACTTCATAATGCGCGGTGTGGGGGAACATATCGAAAAGCTGGACGCGTTCAATGCGATACCCTGGCAACTCGCGAATATCCTTCGCCATGGTTTGCGCATTACAGCTGGAATAAACGATAAAACGCGGTGCCATGCGGGAGAGAAAATCGCATAGCGGCTTTCCAATCCCGCGACGCGGCGGATTCACCAGCACCAGGTCCGGTACTTCGCCCTGAGCGGTAGCAAACTGAGTTGAATCCAGCGCCTGAAAATGCAGATTCTGCAACCCAAGCTCCTGCGCTGACTGCTTCGCGCAGGTAATCGCCTCTGGCGCGATTTCAATACCCGTCAGTTTCATCTGCGGCGTAGCGCAATGCAGACCAAAACCCCCGACGCCGCAAAACAGATCCCACATGTGATTAACCGGAAGCTGACGCACCCAGTCACGCGCCGTGGCATATAACTGCCCCGCTACCACCGGATTGGTCTGGAAGAAGCTCTGCGGGCGGATCCACAACGGTACATCGTTAAAGCGTTCCGCCAGCGCCTGTTGTTCGGTCAGGAAGATTTCTGTCTCCCCTTCCATAATCGCCATATGCACCGGCTGAATATTGGCAGTGATCACTTTTAACTGTGGGAGTTGTGCCTGCAGCCACGGTAGCGCCGCGCGCAGCTGTGCCAGTTTTGCGTCAGAACGCAGGACAAAACGCAGCATCATACCGCCGTCAAACCGACTTTCCGTTAACAACAGATACTTCAGTTCCCCGCGTTTGCGCGCTACGTTATAGGGCGTCAGCCCCGCCCGAGCGATAAACGGCTTAAGCGCGGAAAATACGGGTGCAAAAGATGCGGGATACAGCGGACAATCGCACAAATCTTCAGGTGTACCGTCGCGATGCAGCATGCCCAGCAATGGTTTTTCCACGCTGCCGCTGACCACCATTTTGGCTTTATTTCGAAACGCGTTTTCCGCACCACCGATCGGCGCACACCATTCCCCGACCGAAAAATCGGCCAGCAGATGCTGGAGATCGGCTGTTTTTGCAGAGAGTTGTTCGGCGATGGGCTGCGTTATCCACTGACAAGAGCGGCAGCGTTCGGCGTCATAAAGTGCGCACTGCATACAAAAACCTACAAATTAACAGGGGGCGAAGATTATATACCCGTCATACTTCAAGTTACAGGTGTGTTGGCTGTGCTCACTCACCCCAGTCACTTACTTATGTAAGCTCCTGGGGATTCATTCACTTGCCGCCTTCCTGTAACTCGAATTATTTAGGGTATGCGCGTTATTGCAAACGGAAAAACCGCCTGCTAGACGCAGGAATAAACAGCAGTAGCAACACCAGCATATCCGGCAATTTTTGCATCACCAGCGTATGCAGGATTTCACGTCTGGACTCCCCCGCAATACTGAACAGTTCCGGATATCCGTAGCCCAGCGAAGCCGCCCACAGATAGACGCTAGCGATAACCTGGGTCAGCAGATAGACCCAGCGCGCCCAGTTCCGTCCTTTGACCAGCGAAAATGCGCAGAAAATTTCGATAAACAGCAGCACCAGACTGCCCAGAAATACCAGCGTCAAATTCCAGGTCTGCACACTGCGATGAATAAACTCACTGGTTCCACGAAAACCAAGCGTATTAAAAATCATCAACAGATCGAGACAGCGGATCATGATGATAGCCAGCGCCGCCACCTGCACCAAAGCAGGGACGTTTAAGCGAGCATGTGATGTGGATGATTTCTTAAAAAATCCCAACGCGTCGTCTTCCATGAAAACGGCGCAACCACCACAGCTGCGCCGTATAGACAGATTGGCAGATTTTAGTTTTTTCAGCCGCGTCTTGCACGTTGGATATCGCGTATCCGTTGTTTTTCTGTTCGCGCCATCAGATACCACGCGATAAATCCGATAATTCCTACCACGCCAAGGATCAACGTCGCCAGTGCGTTGATCTCTGGGTTAACCCCCATACGCACACTGGAAAATACCAGCATTGGCAAGGTTGTCGCCCCAGGGCCAGAAACAAAGCTGGCGATAACCAAATCATCCAGTGACAGCGTAAAGGCCAGTAACCAACCGGAAATGACCGCCGGCATAATCATCGGCAGCGTAATGACGAAAAAGACCTTCAGCGGCGTCGCACCGAGATCCATCGCCGCTTCCTCAATGGAGTGATCCAGTTCGCGCAAACGCGAGGAGATCACCACCGCTACGTACGCCGTACAGAAGGTGACGTGCGCCAACCAGATGGTCAACATACCGCGATCGGCTGGCCAGCCAATTGCATGTCCGAGGGCCACAAACAGCAACAGCAATGATAAACCGGTAATGACATCCGGCATGACCAGCGGCGCGGTGATCATAAAGGCGAAACCATTCGAACCACGAAAACGGCCAAAACGAACCATCACTACGGCAGCAATCGTACCCAGAATGGCTGCCATCGTCGCAGCACAGGCAGCAATCGTTAAACTCATGCCGACGGCACTCATCATTGCAGTATCGTGGAAAAGTTCACCGTACCAGCGTGTTGACCAACCCGCCCACACCGTCACCAGCTTGGAGCTGTTAAACGAATAGATAACTAACATCAGCATAGGGGCGTACAGGAACGTAAACCCCACGACCAGGATAAAGATCCGCCACGGCGAGCGGACGACCGGCAAATTATTCATCCGTGTTCCCCCACGCTTTTCTGCTGATACTTATGGAACCACATGATTGGCACAATCAGTAACAGCAACATGATGATGGCAACAGCAGACGCCACCGGCCAGTCGCGGTTATTGAAAAACTCCTGCCATAGCACACGGCCGATCATAATGCTGTCCGGCCCCCCAAGCAGTTCCGGAATAACAAATTCCCCTACTGCCGGGATAAACACCAGCATTGAACCGGCGATAATCCCGCCTTTGGTCAACGGCACAATCACGCTAAAAAAGGTTTTCAATGGCCGTGCGCCTAGATCCAATGCCGCCTCCACCAGCGAATAGTCAATGCGCGTCAGTGCGGTATAAATCGGCAGCACCATAAAGGGCAAATAGGCATAAACAATACCGATATAAACCGCCAGGTTGGTATGTAGGATCGTCAATGGCTGATCGATAACGCCCAGCCACATCAGGAAGTTGTTCAGCACCCCGTTATTTTTCAGGATCCCCATCCAGGCATAGACGCGAATCAAGAAAGAGGTCCAGGAAGGCAGGATCACCAGCAACAGCAAAATATTGCGTGTAGAAGGCTTACTGTGTGCCACGGCCCACGCCAGTGGGTACCCCAACAACAGACAGCAGATCGTCGAAATCCCCGCGACCTGCAAAGACTGCAGATAAGCATCGAAATAGAGCGGGTCATCCGTCAGTTGCAGGAAGTTACCTAAATTGAGCGTAATAGAGAGCTGACCATCGGCCCATGCCACAAGGTCTGTGTATGGCGGTATCGCCCGGGCCATCTCTGACAGACTTATCTTGAAGACAATCAGAAACGGCAATAAAAACAGGAGAACCAGCCACACATACGGCAGCGCGATCACCAGCTTGCGACCATGTTTCATTTGCAACTGCGACATATACAGCGTGAAACGGCTCGCTTTTTCGGCACGTGCCGGAGGTTCAAGTGTACTCATCTTTACTCCTTAAACCGTCAACACCACACAGCTGTCTGCATCCCAACATAAACGGACTTCGTCACCCCAGGTTGGTAATCCTTTACGATAACGATGTTCATTTTGTAGCTGAGCGCTCAGCATTTGGCCGCTTTTTAAACGTACGTGGTACACCGACAAATCACCCAGGTAGGCAATATGCACCACCTCGCCCACCGCAAAGTTATAGCCATCCGGCGGCGGTGCATCACAGAGCATGATTTTTTCCGGACGAAGCGCGACATACACCGGTACGTTATCGACAATGGAAGTATCAGCATCCACTTTTAGCGGATGCACCAGCCCCGGAGAATCAATCACCAGACCGTCCTCCTGACGCTCCTTTAGCAGCCCTTCAAAAACGTTTACCGAACCGATAAATTCAGCGCTGTAGCGGGTAGTCGGGTGCTCGTAGATCTCTTCCGGCTCGCCAATCTGCACAAATTTTCCGCGGTTCATGATGGCTATACGGCCCGCCATGGTCATGGCTTCTTCCTGGTCGTGCGTCACCATCACGCAGGTCACCCCTACTCGCTCAAGAATATCAACCACTTCCAGCTGCATGCGGTCACGCAGTTTTTTATCCAAAGCGCCCATCGGTTCATCCAGTAACAGCAGCTTAGGGCGTTTGGCCAGGCTCCGGGCCAGCGCCACACGTTGACGCTGGCCGCCTGAAAGCTGATGCGGCTTACGTTTGGCGAACTCCTGCATGTGCACCAGCCCGAGCATCTCATTCACCCGGCTAGCGATTTCCGCTTTCGGTAGCTTGTCCTGTTTGAGTCCAAAGGCAATATTCTGTTCCACCGTCATATGTGGAAACAGAGCATAGGACTGAAACATCATATTAATTGGACGCAGATAAGGTGGAACGTGCGCCAGATCGACACCGTCCAGCATGATTTGCCCAGTGGTTGGCAGCTCAAACCCCGCCAGCATGCGCAGCAGGGTTGATTTACCACAACCAGACGCACCAAGCAGGGCAAATATTTCGCCTTTGTAGATAGTGAGATTGACGTCATCGACAGCATGCTGACCGTCAAATGACTTCGTCAGGTTGCGAATTTCAAGCAGCGGGGTCAGCGCCTTACGGATTTTCGCTTGTGGGCGTGGGGTTGCATCATTCACTCAAGTGCTCTCCGGCATAAAACAAAGAAACGGTGCAAATAACGCACCTTATTGGTGCGTATTGCCGGGTTTTGTGTGTTCGGGATCGCGACATCCCCGGCAGGCACAAGCACCGCCGGGTCGTGCCCCGAACATCGGGTTATTTCCCGCTTTTCACCTTCGTCCAGGCACGGGTACGTACACGATCGATCTTCGGATCCTGAACTTTCAGTGTGAACAGTTTCGCGCGTACGTCCGCCGGCGGATAGATACCTGGGTTATCACGAACTTCCGGGCTGACCAGAGCCGTCGCTTCTTTGTTAGCATTGGCGTAGAACACGTGATCGGAAATATGCGCAATCACATCAGGGCGCAGCAAGTAATTGAGGAACTGGTAGGCTTCGTCTTTGTTTTTCGCATCTGCAGGCATCGCGAACACATCAAAGAACGCCATCGCCCCCTCTTTTGGAATCGAGAAGGAGATATTGACGCCATTTTTCGCTTCTTTCGCGCGGTTTGCGGCCTGCCATACATCCCCTGCCCAGCCAATCGCTACACAGGTATCACCATTTGCCAGATCGTTAATGTATTGCGAGGAGTGGAAATAACGAATATTCGGACGCAGTTTCAACAGCAAATCGGTTGCCGGCCCAGTGTAATCATCCGCTTTAGTGCTGTTTGGATCTTTACCCAAATAGTTCAGCACAGTAGCAAACACTTCTTCAGGCGCATCGAGGAAAGAGACACCGCAGCTTTTGAGTTTTTCCAGATTCTCCGGTTTCAGGATCAAATCCCAGCTGTTAACTGGGGCATCCGCACCCAGCACCGCTTTAACTTTATCCACGTTGTAGCCAATACCGGTGGTTGCCCACATATACGGCATAGCAAACTTATTGTCTGGGTCGTGTTTACCCACCAGTTTCAGCAGTTCAGGATCGAGGTTTTTCCAGCCAGGCAGTTTGCTCTTATCCAGGGGCTGGAATACACCCGCAGTCAGTTGCCGTTCGAGGAAACTGGCTGACGGGACAACGAGGTCAAAACCGGTGCTGCCAGCCATGAGCTTACCTTCCAGCACCTCATTGGAGTCAAATACATCATAAATGACTTTAATGCCGGTCTCTTTCTCAAAATTAGCCACCGTGTCCGGAGCAATATAGTCAGACCAGTTATAAATATGCAGTGTTTTTTGTTCAGCAGCGAGCGTGCCGGCAGAGATGGCCATCAGAGCACCTGCAACCAGGCCTGATAACCATTTTTTATTTAAGGCGGTCATAATCTCTTTCCTTCTGAAAGTTCGTTAACAAACGAACAAAAAAGTCACACTCTAATGATATGCAAGAAACGTGCATATTATTTCATGCGGCATCAATGAAAGAGTGGTCTCTCTCCCCGCCGCTATTGCTCGCTGATATCCGCTGACTCATTCAACATGCATACAGCTACAGATAGCTCATAATGGGCAAATTGAACGGTGACGTTTACAAGCCTTGCAAGAATAACTTTAGCCAGGAATTGTGGATATAGCCCAGATAAAAAAACGTCTTTTATCAATTTTTTATGCAGGTTTTGTCTATGACGTAAAGCGGAAGGGGCGGAATCGAAGTGAATAATTCTTTAAGAAAAGGTTAAATGCAGAATAAAAACGTGAAATACGCAACCGCTCTGGCAGCGGCTGCGCTATAGGTCCCCATATTCAGGAACTATTAGTGGAGGAAATGAACCTCTGCGTTGCTGTTTTGCCCGTCTTCTTCGGCGTTAAACAATAACTGATGTGCCCCGGCTTCAAGGATCACCATCGATATCTGTTCCTCGCTCTGACGCACAAAACATTCAAACTGTTCAAACGTCACACCCGGCATAACGGATAAAGACTGGCAAACCACCAGCTTTGGCAGATTATCATCCTGCATATCCAGAAAGGCTTTTACCGTCAGCGAGCTCGCATTGATAGCGGACAGATCGGCGGCCAACGGTAGCAACGCTGAAGGTCTGACTTCCGCCATCGCGGAAAACAGAATGACGTTATCCACCAGATCAATTTTTGCATCAAAAATGCCGTCGAAGTTCTGCATGTGTGGTAGATGCAGCGCCTGACAGGTATCACATTCAAAAAAACTCATGCCCAGGTCGTCGAGCCATTGACGCAACGTATCCAGAGTGGGAACGACCAGTGATGTCATAATAATGTGTGACCTCTATTGATGAAAAAATTACCGGCACAGCTTACGCAAAAAGACCGTGTCATACCACGATCGCTATCGATAATGCGTTTAGCCGCCGATTTTAAGACAAAATTCAGGAGTAGCATGACGTTCGATCCATTGGATCATTCGCGCAGCAATATCTATCCCAGTGGTTTTCTCCACGCCTTCCAGCCCTGGAGAGGCGTTGACCTCCATAACCAGCGGTCCGCGTTCTGCACGCAGGATGTCGACGCCAGCAACGTCAAGCCCCATCGTGCGGGCCGCTTTAAGCGCAATGTCTCTTTCCTGCGGCGTGATATTGGCAATAGTGGCAACTCCGCCGCGATGCAAGTTAGAACGGAAATCGCCCTCTTTAGCCCGCCGCTCAATAGCCGCAACCACCTCATCGCCCACCACGAAACAGCGAATATCTCGCCCCTTCGCCTCTTCGATATATTCCTGGACCAGAATATGGGCATTCAGACCACGAAATGCATCCACTACGCTCTCTGCGGCCTGGCGCGTTTCGGCCAATACCACACCGATCCCTTGAGTCCCCTCCACCAGCTTCACCACCAATGGTGCACCGCCGACCATATCAATCATATCGCTGGTATCGTCCGGCGAGTGGGCTATTCCGGTAATCGGCAGGTCAATTCCCTGTCGCGCTAACAGTTGCAACGAGCGCAGCTTATCGCGTGCGCGGGTAATCGCTACTGATTCATTCAGCGGGTAGCTACCCAGCATCTCAAACTGGCGTAGTGCTGCCGTACCGTAGAAGGTAATAGCTGAGCCAATTCGTGGAATGACCGCGTCAAAATGGGGAAGCTGACGGCCTTTATAATGGATAGAAGACGCCGCCGGGCTAATGTTCATATAACAACAAAGAGGATCGATAACTTCAACCAGGTGACCGCGTTGCATCGCCGCTTCACGCAGGCGTTTGCAAGAATAGAGCGTTCCATCCCGGGACAAAATGGCAATTTTCACCCTGCACCTCTCTAAAAGACCTGGTAAAAGCTGGCGTATCATACACTGGGTTAAACGCTTTAGCGCGTCGCCCATCCCTGTTTATGTAAATATTCCAGGATAAAGGGACGGCTTTCTTTAATGATGGTGCGGCGAATATGATCGCTCCAGGTATCGCGACGCGTGTTGCTACCCCGGGTCAGATAGTACTGCGCAAGCTGTTCATCATATTGCGACAATGCATCCTGATCGAGCGGCTGGTACTGGTTTTCATGCACCACCAGTGTTGCTGGCAGCCGGGGCTTGATGTCCGGGTTATCCGCAGGCCAGCCGAGACACAGGCCAAACAGCGGCAAAACATGTTTCGGCAGCTTCAGTAATTCCGTTACCGGCTCAATATTGTTACGCAGGCCGCCAATGAACACACCACCGAGACCCAGTGATTCAGCCGCTGTCAACGCATTTTGCGCCATCATCGCCGTATCAACCACGCCAAGCAAGAGTTGCTCAGCCAGCCCCAGTTGCGCCTCGGGGCAAATCTGCAAATGGCGATTAAAATCAGCACAAAAAACCCAGAACTCGGCGGCTTGTGCGACGTGCTTTTGTCCACCCGATAATGTCTCCAGGGACTCACGCAGATTTTGATCGGTAATACGAATTATCGTCGTGCACTGCAAAAAACTTGAGCTTGATGTTCCTTGAGCGGCAGCAATAATCGCCTCCCGCTGTGCATCGGAAATACCTTCATCGGTGAAATGGCGAATGGAACGGTGGCTGCGAATTAAATCAATGGTTGGAGTCATCTTTTTTTTCTCTGGCTGAATGGGAAGAAGCGTCGGGAGCACGCGACATCAGCTGCGGTGCCAACAGCTGCGCAATGCGCAACATCAATACCACTGCGGCGGGAAGCATCAACAGTACACCCAGAAATATCATTACCACACAGGCCAATGGCCCGTTTAGCGGTGCGGGTAAAGTGAGATAATCGTTAAGCGACAGCAGCGCCAGCGATAACAAAATCATCCCGATGATTTCCAGAATCAATACGCTTTTGGGTAACACGCCCACTGTGCGCATAGGTGCCTCCCGATAAATGGCGCTTAGTGTAAAACGTTCCGACTGCCCATGTTTAACAAAAATGCGGCATAGACTAAGGATATCAAAGCAACAGGCTGAACCTGCTTTCCATCCGTCACAAATCGCGGCATCATAACAACATTCGCCATCCGGCCTGATAAGTTCGAGGAGATAGAGATGTTTGCCGTTATTTTTGGTCGCCCAGGGTGCCCGTATTGCGTGCGCGCAAAAGAATTAGCAGAAAAATTGAGCAATGAGCATGACGATTTTAACTTCCGCTACATTGATATCCATGCCGAAGGAATTACTAAAGCAGATCTGGAAAAAACGGTAGGTAAGCCAGTTGAGACCGTTCCGCAGATTTTCGTTGATCAACAACACATCGGCGGCTGCACGGATTTTGAAGCGTGGGCAAAAGAGAATATGAATCTGTTCGCCTGATAGCTGTTTCTACGCCCTCCGCTGGAGGGCGTCATCAGTTTTTTTTCCGCCGCTGACGCTGGTTGAATAAACTACTGATAAATAAAAAACACAATGCGCCAAGCGCACACCAAAACACTGCGCTAAACAACCATGCCAGCTCTTGCCACAGCGAACGCGTCGGCATAAAAACGAACCGCATCAGCAACAAGCAACACGGCGCTGCCAGAATTGCACCAAGAAGGGGTTTGAGCACTTCCCGACGGTGGGAGAAAAAGCTTGCCACAGCGCCAGGCAGTATAAAAAATAACAACCCGACCTCAGGATGCCCAGCCGCTCTAAATGCACCTTTCATATTCATCGTTAATGAAAGACACACTACAATAAAGAGCACAAAGCAGCAGATCGCACCCGCCCAACTTTGCTTATGTTTCAATCGTTCCTCCTGACACCCTCTCTATCGAACACTCTTTTCGCCCGCAGGCGTCCAGTCAGATAAAGTTACTCGGCATTCCATGCCAAAAACACACCCACACGATTCTTATAGCCGTTGATACGTAATGAGATTAAACTAGCCGCATATATTGTCGTGCTGCATTATTTGGGGCTGTGTACGATGCTGTCGCCCCTTAATTTCTGGCAAAAACATTAGCGTAAATTGCCATTTCTTTCAATAGCTTACTAGTAAACAAGAAGTTAGCCTCCGTGAATATAAACGTCGCAGATTTGTTAAATGGGAATTACATCCTGTTATTATTTGTGGTCCTGGCTCTGGGCCTGTGTCTGGGTAAATTACGCCTGGGTTCAGTCCAACTCGGTAATTCCATTGGCGTTTTAGTGGTCTCCCTATTATTAGGTCAGCAGCACTTTAGTATTAACACTGACGCATTAAATCTTGGCTTTATGCTGTTTATTTTTTGTGTCGGGGTTGAAGCCGGTCCCAACTTTTTTTCGATTTTTTTTCGCGATGGCAAAAATTACCTGATGCTTGCGCTGGTGATGGTCGGTAGTGCACTGCTGATCGCCCTGGGGCTGGGTAAGCTATTTGGCTGGGATATCGGCCTGACGGCAGGCATGTTGGCTGGTTCAATGACCTCTACACCCGTTCTGGTCGGCGCGGGCGATACCTTGCGCCATTCAGGAATGGAAGGTACACAGCTATCCACCGCCCTTGATAACCTGAGCCTGGGTTACGCCCTCACCTATTTGATTGGGCTGGTCAGTCTGATTGTGGGTGCGCGCTATCTGCCAAAACTGCAGCATCAGGATCTGCAAACCAGCGCCCAACAAATTGCGCGTGAGCGCGGGCTGGACACAGACGCCAACCGTAAGGTTTATCTGCCGGTGATCCGCGCCTACCGTGTCGGCCCAGAGCTGGTTGCATGGGCTGACGGGAAAAATCTGCGCGAGCTGGGCATCTACCGCCAGACTGGTTGTTATATTGAGCGTATCCGCCGCAACGGTATTCTGGCCAACCCGGACGGTGACGCAGTGCTGCAAATGGGCGATGAAATTGCCTTAGTGGGCTATCCGGATGCACATGCCCGCCTCGACCCCAGCTTCCGTAATGGAAAAGAGGTGTTCGATCGCGATCTGCTCGATATGCGTATCGTTACCGAAGAGATTGTGGTGAAAAACCACAATGCCGTAGGTCGTCGTCTGGCTCAGTTGAAGCTGACTGATCATGGCTGCTTCCTGAACCGCGTGATCCGCAGCCAGATCGAGATGCCCATTGACGACAACGTCGTACTAAATAAAGGCGATGTATTACAAGTCAGTGGCGATGCGCGCCGCGTAAAAACGATTGCCGATCGTA
Organism: Citrobacter sp. Awk 2; assembly: GCF_028069815.1. NCBI lineage: Bacteria > Pseudomonadati > Pseudomonadota > Gammaproteobacteria > Enterobacterales > Enterobacteriaceae > Citrobacter > Citrobacter sp. Awk 2. Next base: position 44,598 of record NZ_JANEWL010000018.1, on the reverse strand, counting down.
TCGGCTTTATTTCAATTCACAGCCAGGTGACCGATCTGCTGGCTTTCTGCGCGTTCTTTATTATTGGCCTGATGATCGGGATGATCACCTTCCAGTTCAGTAACTTCAGCTTCGGTATCGGCAACGCGGCTGGTTTGCTCTTCGCCGGAATTATGCTGGGCTTCCTGCGTGCTAACCATCCAACGTTTGGCTACATCCCTCAAGGTGCGCTGAACATGGTCAAAGAGTTTGGCCTGATGGTCTTTATGGCTGGTGTCGGTTTGAGCGCAGGTAGCGGCATTGGTAATGGCCTCGGCGCAGTGGGTGGCCAGATGCTAATTTCGGGTCTGATTGTCAGCCTGGTTCCAGTGATCATCTGTTTCTTGTTTGGGGCTTACGTATTGCGCATGAACCGGGCCCTGCTGTTCGGGGCAATGATGGGGGCACGTACCTGTGCACCAGCAATGGAAATCATCAGCGATACCGCGCGTAGCAACATTCCCGCTTTAGGCTATGCGGGCACATACGCGATTGCTAACGTTCTGTTGACGCTGGCAGGGACACTCATTGTCATCATCTGGCCTGGCATTGGTTAGAACTGTTTTTTTGCTTTTAATGAAAATTTTTTGCAGGTAAGCAGAACTTTTCTTAAAGGCGTCAGTCATAACTATTGCCACTGCTTTTCTTTGATGTCCCCAATTTGTGGAGCCCATCAACCCCGCCGTTTTGGTTCAAGGTTGATGGGTTTTTTGTTGCCTGAAATTCATACCCCTTCCAATCAATCGCTTACTTCATGTGTGGCGACAGCACTCCCTGAAGGGACTTTACGCCGGTATGGGATCTTTTAACGACGTGATTCTGCATACAAATGGAATGCCATTAATACGTGAAAATGACAACCTGGATTACCTGAACCACCGAAACACACCTTACAGGTGTCAGAACTAAGGGCAAAAAGAACCGCAGCATTTTGATCAGCAAAGAGCCAGAGGGTTCCTCTTGTGCAGACAATCAAAAATGAGCCAGGGAATAATTGAATCATCTAGTGCGTGATCAATATCACATAATTTTGGTTGGTAAATAATTACTGCTCACAATCCATAGAGACTGAAAATGAACTTCAAAAAATTAATGATGATCGGCTTTACCGTAGCAGTTTTAGCAAGCTGTACTACTGGTGAAAAAATTCACAATGTTCAGGTTGGCATGACAAAACAACAAGTAATTGATTTGCTTGGAACCCCTGATGGTGATGCAGTTAAAGGTAACAGCGAACAAATCCAGTACAGCAACCGGTTAACATCTGGTTGGGGATGGGATAAGGGTGATTACTACGTTACCTTTGAAAACGGGAAAGTCGTCTCTTATGGAAGCGGCGAAATCCGTGGTGCAGGCGCTCCCGTCAAAGGTGTTGTGGTATTTTAATACGCGCACTCTTATGACATTTGTTAGTTAAACTTTAGTGGCGGCAGCGGTTGGCAATGCCCCGTAGTCGCCACCTCTCACCACCAAACTAACTAATTGATTATCTTACAAGCCGTTGTTTTTACTAACCCGTTTACATAAATGGTTTTTTTGTTGCCTGAAATTTACCTCTCGTCACCTCTTTATCACCCATTCCCCCTCTAATTTGCAGCATGCCGGTTATGGCACATACTTTTAAACTGTGCTGTTTCCATAATAGGGGTTAGCAATGTTACTTACTGACAAAGTCGCAGTGATCTTCGGCGGCAGCGGGGCTATTGGTAGTGCGGTTGCGCAGGCCATGGCACGCGAAGGTGCCCATGTGTACCTGGGCGCGCGCAGTCAGGAAAAGCTTGATTTGGCGGCCAGTCGCCTGCGAATGGCAGGGGGTACTGTCGATACGTTTATCACCGATGTGCTCGACGAGCACGACACCTCAACACAAGTTACCCGCCTGGTACAGCAAATCGGTGGAATTGATGTGGTGGTTAACGCGACCGGCTTTATGCATGAACAAGGCAAGCGCATCGACGCATTATCCCTCTCTGAGTTTATGAGCGGTATCACCCCTTTCCTTTCGGCGCAGTTCAATATCGCAAAAGCCGTAACGCCGCACATGGGCGGCAATCGAGCGGGCGTCATTCTCACCGTTGTCGCGCCCGCGGCCCCGATGGCGATGCCTGGGCATCTCGGCCATATTGTCGGCTGTGCGGGAACAGAGGCTTTTATTAAAGCACTCGCCAGCGAACTGGGACCGATAAACATTCGCGTCGTCGGCGTGCGCTCGCATGCGATTGTGGACGCGGTAGCGGCCGGTTCCTATACCGGGGAGATTTTCACCGCTAAAGCGCAATCAATGGGTTTAACCGTCGAACAATGGTTAGGCGGTGCAGCACAAAGCACCATGATCGGACGCCTGCCTACGCTTGCACAAATCGCTGAGGTTGCAGCCTTTCTGGCTTCAGACCATGCCGGAGCAATGACCGCTACGGTGGTAAATATTACCGGGGGTGCAACCGTAAGCTAATTTACCGCTCTTTCACGCCGTGCGCTGCTGCGAGCCTTTTTTTGCGCTCGGGCGGGAACACAATGCTATACCGCACGTAATAACCAACGCGCTGACCAGATGATATGAATGCAGAGTGACGTGCAAAAACATCACGCTAAATAATCCGCCACTCAGTGGAATCAAGTGTGAATAGATCTCTCCGCGCGTTGCACCAATGGTGCTAATCCCTTTGTTCCATAACAGATATGACAGCCAGGAAGGAAAGATAACAAGATATGCCAGCCCAGTAATAACGCCTGTATTTGCATAGCTATTCCAGCCCGGCATACCATTGTGTATCAACTCCAGAGCCAATACTGGAATAAGCACCATCGCGCCTAGCAGGGCGCTCACGGCGACAAAGGCGTTTCCCTTTACCTCAACCGGTTTAATGCGTAAAAAAGCGCAATAGACCGCCCAGCTCAGCGCTGACCCCATCGTCCAGAAATCGCCCTGGTTCAGGTGTTCAAACACCCGCGCATGCATCACATCCCCCTGCGATATCAACCAGATAACGCCAACGGTGCTGAGGATCACGCCAGCAATATTACGCGCAAAGATCCGCTCTCTAAAAAAGAACTTATTGATTAACAGGACGAGAGCCGGTGTGGTGGACATATAAATCGCCGCATTGAGCGACGTTGTATATTGCAGACCGATATACAACGTTAAGGGGAAAAGAACCTGACCACATAACGCGAGGAACACGATAGTACCAAAGGATTTTCTCATCGCTGGCCACTGCACGGCGATCTGTCGGAAATAAAGTGCCATCAATAGCAATGCGGTAAATATCCAGCGTGCTGCAGATAAAACGATGGGATTAACATCGGCAACCAATATATGGCCGACCACATAGTTCCCACCCCAAAAACAGGCAGCCAGACTGAGTAAAAGATAGGGCATATTTGCGCCTTATTGTCAGGTGTACGGTATGACCACAAGGCTACGGCGGTGTCAGAATGAATGCTAATATAACGTTTTCATCCATGTGCATAGATTAAAACTATGAAATTCACGCTAAGGCAACTTGAGTTTTACATCGCACTTGCAGAAACATTACAAATTTCCAAAGCTGCTGCGCGCTGCCATATTTCTCAGTCATCAATGACCATTGCCATGCGGAATCTGGAAGAAGCATTAGACGTGCAGCTATTTGTACGTTACCCCAAAGGCGTGAAGCTCACCGCCGAGGGCGAGCGCTTTCTGGCACATGCCTGCAACATCATCAACAGCAGCCGCTCTGCCGTTGACGCTTTGCATGACCGAAGCGAAATTCTCACCGGTACAGTGCGTATAGGCATTGCCGAAACGCTCTCTGCCTATCTTATCCCGGATATACTCAACGATATTGAACGACGTTTCCCACTGCTGGAGATCGTATTTCATGAGGCCACAGCACCAGAACTGGTACAGGCGCTACGGGCACAGAAAGTCGATTTTTGCCTGCTCCTGACCTCAAATATCAGCCACGACACCGATCTGGAAATCGAAACGCTCATTCGTTCACAACGCCGCCTGTGGACGTCTGTTGGACATCCGCTCCAGAGCCAGCCCTCGATCCACCTTACTGATGTCGTAAAGCAGCCGTTTTTACTGCTGGAAACCGATAAATACCCTGACGTGATCATCGATTACTGGCGGCAGCGTGGCTATACGCCCAATATCTGTTTTCGCAGCAACTCTTTTGAGGCAATAAGAAGCCTGGTCGCTAAAGGCAGAGGAATAACCATTTTATCTGATCTGGTTTATCGCCCGTGGTCACTGGATGGCCTGCGCGTCATGCACAGAACAATTGATGATTTTATTACCTGGATGGACGTCGGGACGGTAAAAACAGCGGCTCAACCGCTGACAACAGAGGCGATGAAAGTCATCGACTTTTTACGTCAGGCGATTTCCCGCCTCGACAAGCCATTCTAATGATTTTACTTCTGCGGCACGCCAGCAATGCGTTCCACCATCATCAGAATATCTTCCCGCGATAGCGGTTTTTTGTCCGTGACAAAATGCAGCGTCATACCTTCAAGAAACGCATCCAGCGCGCGTGCAGTTACCGGCTCGAACCACTGTTCCAGCGTCTGCTGACTGCGTAACATCCAGTTTTGCATAACCGTCTTTAACGCCGGTTTACGACTGGCAAACGCATACAATTGGTACATGAGTTCCATATTGCCAGGCGTCGTGACCTGGGAGCTATAGATCATATCGGTAATGGCATGGCAGGCCTGTGACGCATTTTCAACACCGGCAAAAAATGCCTGATATTGCACAGACATGGTGTCAGTAAAACGCGCGAATGCCTCCATTAAAAGCTCATCTATTCCCGAAAAGTAATAGGTCATTGAGCCCAGCGGTACCTCGGCAATCATGGCGATTTTCCGGTGTGTAACCCCATGAATACCATGGATTATAACCGCATCCAGCGTGGCCTGGACTATTTTATCCCGTCGTTGTGGGTCGTTCGCGCGTCGCACTGCATTACCTCTTTTTGCATTTGTGTACAAATGTACACAACCTTGCTAATGTTGTCTTCTTCCCTCTTTTCTTTGGCTCGAATTCATGACTGGCATCTCATCACGCAAAGCCTTAAGACGCCGTATGTGGGCTCTTTTCACGTTCTTCTTTTTACCAGGTTTGTTAATGGCTTCCTGGGCGACGCGTACCCCTGCCATCCGAGATATCCTCTCTATTTCCACCGCCGAAATGGGTGCGGTGTTGTTTGGACTCTCAATTGGCTCGATGAGCGGCATTCTTTGTTCGGCCTGGCTGGTGAAACGATTTGGCACACGAAACGTCATCCGCACCACCATGTCATGCGCGGTTCTGGGCATGGCAATTCTCAGCCTCGCATTATGGTTGCATTCCGCCTGGCTGTTTGCGTTTGGTCTGGGCGTGTTTGGCGCCAGTTTTGGCGCGGCTGAAGTTGCAATCAACGTCGAAGGCGCAGCGGTTGAGCGTGAAATGAACAAAACTGTGCTGCCGATGATGCATGGTTTTTACAGCCTGGGAACGCTGGCTGGCGCAGGTGTAGGCATGGTGCTTACCGCCGTCAGCGTCCCAGCGACGGCACATATTCTGCTGGCGGCGATGGTGGCTATTACCCCTATTTTTATCGCTATTAAGGCTATCCCCGACGGCACAGGTAAGAATGCGACTGACGGTTCGCACGCCGTTGAAAAAGGGTTGCCATTCTATCGCGATATTCAATTGCTGCTGATTGGCGTCGTGGTGCTGGCGATGGCGTTTGCCGAAGGTTCCGCCAACGACTGGCTTCCCTTACTGATGGTTGATGGGCATGGATTTAGCCCGACATCCGGATCGCTGATTTATGCCGGCTTTACGCTCGGTATGACCGTCGGGCGCTTCACCGGTGGCTGGTTCATCGACCGCTACAGCCGTGTGGCAGTAGTACGCGCCAGTGCACTGATGGGCGCGCTCGGTATCAGCCTGATCATTTTTGTCGACAGCTCATGGGTGGCAGGCGTCTCGGTGATCCTTTGGGGACTAGGGGCGTCTCTCGGCTTCCCGCTGACCATTTCGGCCGCCAGCGATACCGGCCCTGATGCGCCAACCCGCGTGAGCGTTGTTGCGACTACTGGCTATCTGGCATTCCTGGTCGGTCCGCCGCTGCTGGGTTATTTGGGTGAACACTATGGCCTGCGCAGCGCCATGCTGGTTGTGCTGGCGCTGGTGCTTGTCGCGGCCATCGTTGCGAAGGCTGTGGCTAAACCGGATGTCAAAAATACAACTGTGATGGAGAACGGCTAATGGGTATCAAGTTAATTGCAGTAGACATGGATGGCACGTTTTTAAGTGACCAAAAGACCTATAACCGCGAGCGGTTTATGGCGCAGTACCGTCAAATGAAAGCGCAGGGGATCCGCTTTGTGGTCGCCAGCGGCAATCAGTATTACCAGCTGATCTCTTTTTTCCCCGAACTGGCCAATGAAATCTCATTTGTGGCAGAAAACGGGGGCTGGGTGGTCAGCGAAGGGGAAGATATTTTTAACGGTGAACTGGCTAAAGACGATTTCCAGACCATCGTGGAGCATCTGCTAACCCGCGCAGACATCGAGATTATCGCCTGCGGTAAAAACAGCGCCTACACCCTGAAACAGTACAGCGATGAGCATAAATCCATCTCTGCCATGTATTATCACCGTCTTGAATTTGTCGATAACTTCGACAACATCAACGATGTATTCTTCAAGTTTGGGCTGAATATCTCTGACGATCGCATTCCCCAGGTGCAGGCAGATCTTCATGAGGCGATTGGCGACATTATGGTACCGGTGCATACCGGTTACGGCAGTATCGATTTAATTATTCCGGGCGTTCATAAAGCCAACGGTTTACGTCTGCTGCAACAACGCTGGAATATCAGCGACGATGAGGTCGTGGTATTTGGTGATGGTGGAAATGATATTGAGATGCTACGCCAGGCCGGATTTAGCTTCGCAATGGCCAACGCTCACGAACCTGTTGTTCAGGCAGCAAAATATCGTGCGGGTTCGAATAACGAAGAAGGCGTGCTGAATGTCATAGATCGTGTACTAAAAAATGAAGCGCCCTTTACTCGTTAACGCATCAGCACAGACGGCAACAAAATGATGGCATGATCTATTCATAATCCGCCTCAAATTAACCCGCTGGATTATTAACTCCAGTGAATATTTCAGGCGAGCGAATTATGAAGAAAAGTGTACTGATGGCAACAGTGTTGCTGGGATTTGCAGGAACAGCATTTGCGCAGAATGTTACTGTTGATGTGCCAAGCGGGTACAAAGTGGTGGTCGTTCCTTCTTCCGTCAACGTTCCGCAGGCGGTCAGTGTCACTACTGCCCCGCAAACGGTTTATGTTGCTCCGGCAGCCACTCCAGCCCCTGTTTACCGCGCACATCCGTATGCGCGTCATGTTGCCAGCGTAGGTGAAGGGATGGTCATTGAGCATCAGATTGACGACCATCACTAATGATTGCAAAGCCCGGAAACCGGGCTTTAACCTTCCCGGGAATTCCCTACCCGTTTATCTTTCAGGAAGATAACCATCAGAATCAACCACAGCACACCGCTCGCCAGATTAAACAGACTAAACAAGCCGTTTCCACCCAGCAGATAAGCATGTTTGCTCAGCTCAATACCGACGGTAAAGATCAGCATTTGCAGCATACCCATTGCTGCTGAAACGGTCCCTTTGCTCATTTCACTGGCAAACAGCGTCAGGCGCACCAACCCGGCATTCGCCACGCCAATGCCAAACGCATAAAGACTTAAACCTGCCGTCATCCACAGATACGCATGAGAAGAAACAACCGTGGCCGCGGCGGCAATGATCAATCCCACGGAGATTGGCCAGCCCCCCATGATAATCAGCGAGCGCACCGTGCGGCGTGATGTCAGACGCGCCAGCACCAGGTTACCCGCAATCAGTGCGCCAAAAATCGGTACCTGAAGCAGGCCATATTCGTAGCTGCTGAGATGTTCGCCACTGATAATAATGATCGGGGACTGCGCAATCCACGCCAGCAATGGCAGACTGACAAAGCCCAATGCTAGTGCACCTGCGACAAAACGCACATTCTTTAGCACCAGCTTATAATCTTTGCCCAACTCTTTGATGGAAAGCTTCTCGCCCAGACGGGTAGCCGTTTCCGGCATCGCGCGCTGCAGGCCAAAAAAGGCGATTGCAGCCAGTGCGGCAAACAGGACAAACATGCCTTCCCACGGAAGGACATGTACCCAGGCGGCTCCAACCAACGGTCCCAAAAGCGGTGCAATCAATGCTACGTTCGCCATTAGCGCAGTGATTTTAATGCACACCGCTTCTTCAAAGGACTCCTGAATGGCGGCGTAACCTACCGCGCCAATAAAGCACAGGCTAATCCCCTGTAAAAAACGCAGGAAAGTAAATTGCTCAATATTTTGTGCAAACAGCGTTGCGAGGCAGGTCACAATGAACCAAACCACCCCGGTTAACATCACCGGACGACGACCAACACGATCCGACAGCGGCCCTAACAACCACTGTAAAAACATGCCGCCTGCCAGATAAGCGGTCATGGACGTTGGAACCCAATCTAAACCGGCCTGATATTGCTCCACCACCGCCAACATTCCGGGTTGGATCATATCGTTACCGATATACGTAGAGAATTCGTAAAGCACCAGACAGAGAGGGAAAAGTAATGCCTGACGCCCCAAACGGGCGCCTGAAGATAAACGGTTCTGCATGCAATCTCTTAACAAATGAAAAAACGCGCAAAGTGTAATAAATGCGCCGTACTGGTGATAGTGAATTATGTGATTTGAAAGCAAAATGCGCACATTTTTACACTCAATTGCACGATAGCTTTTTGTTTTAAGGTTAATTTAAGTTGAGGCCGCTATCATGCTCAATAAGCCTCATTAATTGTCTTAAAAAGCGTCATTTAACAGACAAATAGGACAAGACCGCTTTTTATCGCCTGAAAGCAATTTTATGATCCCCCAATAGGGGCCTTTTTAACGATTACATTGAGTCTGGATGTTATGCTGGAAAATCTGAACAACTCGCTTTTTTACCTGATCAACGCCACGCCGGACTCTGCGCAATGGACGATCTCGCTCGCCATTTTTATTGCCAAAGATCTGATTAGCATCGTACCGCTACTGGCGATCATTCTCTGGCTTTGGGGACCGCAAAACCGCGTGACCATCCAGCGCCAGTTGGTCATAAAAATGGCGATTGCGCTGGCAGTCGGTCTGACCATTTCATGGTTCATGGGGCATTTATTCCCTCACGACCGGCCATTCGTCAATCATATCGGCTACAACTTCCTGCACCATGCTGCAGATGACTCTTTCCCGAGCGACCACGGTACGGTTATCTTTACCTTCGCGTTGGCCTTCCTGTTCTGGCACCGCCTGTGGTCCGGAGCACTGTTGATGGTCGTCGCCGTGGCGATTGCCTGGTCGCGTGTTTACCTCGGCGTACACTGGCCGCTGGATATGCTGGGGGGGTTACTGGCCGGTCTGATTGGCTGCCTGAGCGCCCAGATGATCTGGCAACGATTCGGCACAATCCTGTACCACGGTTTGCAGGCCTGCTATCGCACCTGCTTCGCCCTGCCTATTCGTAAAGGCTGGGTACGTGACTAACCCACGGTAAAGAGAGTAGTATTAAGCGCGAAACTGAGCACGTATTCTACTCTCCAGGGGAACTATGGAAACTCGACGCGACGAGCGTATTGGTCAATTACTGCAGGCGCTGAAACGCAGCGATAAATTACACCTAAAAGAAGCCGCGACACTGCTGGGTGTATCAGAAATGACCATTCGTCGCGATCTGAATAATAACACGGCCCCGGTCGTACTGCTTGGGGGCTATATTGTTCTGGAACCCCGGAGCGCCAGCCACTATTTAATCAGCGATCAAAAATCTCGCCTGGTTGATGAAAAACGTCGGGCAGCGCAGCAGGCAGCCAGCCTCGTCCAGGCACATCAGACCGTTTTCTTCGACTGCGGAACAACAACGCCGTGGATCATTGAAGCGATCGATAATGAACTACCGTTCACCGCAATATGCTATTCACTGAATACGTTTCTGGTGTTGCAGGAGAAACCACAGTGCCGCGTTATTTTATGTGGCGGCGAATTCCATGCCAGTAATGCTATTTTCAAGCCACTCGATTTCCAGGAAACCTTGAATAACGTCTGCCCGGATATCGCTTTTTATTCTGCAGCCGGCGTGCATATCGATAAAGGCGCAACCTGTTTTAACCTTGAGGAATTACCGGTTAAACACTGGGCGATGTCGATGGCGCAGTATCATGTTCTGGTGGTTGATCACAGCAAGTTCGGGAAGGTGCGTCCCGCGAGGATGGGCGAATTAAAACGCTTTGATACCATCATTAGCGATAACCGCCCGGATGATGCGTTTGTCGAGTATGCCAAAGCGCAACATATCAAATTGATGTACTGAATTTGTGCCGGATGACGATGCTATCACCTCGTCATCCGGCATCAGCAATTAAGAGAACCAGCCACCAAACCACTGGTGGAATTTCATCATAACGAAGTCCCACATCCGGCTAAAGAATCCCCCCTCTTCCACCGCTTCCATCACCATCAACGGACGCTGTTCAATAGATTTTCCGTTCAACTGGAAGTCGATTGTCCCCACAACCTGGCCTTTCTTCAGTGGCGCAGTCAGTTGTGGCTCTGTCAGGGTAAAGCTCGCCTTCAGGTTTTTCAGCTGGCCGCGCGGAATGGTTACAGACCCACCTTCCCCAGCGCCCAGATTGACTTCACTCTTATCACCAAACCAGACACGTTGGGTCACAAAGGTGGCATCCGGTTTAATCGGCGTAACGGTTTCAAAGAAGCGGAAACCCCATGTCAGCAGCTTTTCGGATTCATTAAAGCGAATGCGATCGGTTTTTGCCCCCAGCACCACGGAGATCAAACGCATATCGCCCTGTGTCGCGGATGCAACCAGGTTATAACCGGCTCCCGCCGTGGTGCCCGTTTTCATACCATCCACATTCAGGTTGGTACTCCACAGCAGGCGGTTACGGTTTGGCTGGCGAATTTTATTAAAGGTAAACTCTTTCTCTTTATGGATGGCGTACTCTTCCGGCACATCGTGGATTAACGCTTTACCCAACAATGCCATATCACGCGCGGTACTGAACTGCCCTGCGGCATCCAGGCCATGTACCGTCTGGAAAGTCGTGTTCGTCAGTCCCAGTTTTTGCGCATAGCCGTTCATCAAACCAATAAACGATTCCTGGCTTCCGGCAACATAATCAGCGAGCGCAATACAGGCATCATTACCAGACTGAATGATCACGCCTTTGTTCAGATCGGACACCGCAACCTGATCGCCAGGCTTGAGGAACATCACAGAAGAGCCGCGCAGAGCCGGATTCCCGGTAGCCCAGGCATCTTTCCCGACGGTAACCATGTCATTCAGATTAATTTTCCCGGCTTTTAGCGCCTGACCGACCACATAGCTGGTCATAATTTTGGTCAGACTGGCGGGGTCCAGTTTCTCATCGGCATTACCTTCCGCCAGCACTTTGCCGCTGGCGTAATCCATTAAGATCCACGCACGTGCGTCAACGCTCGGCGGGGCCGTTGGTTGTTCCGCCGCCTGTACGGTCGGCGCAAAAAGGATTAACAGTGCTGAACCTGCAGCAAGGCTGCGTAGGGAAGAGAAGTATTGCGTCATAAATGCCACCCGAGTATCCATTCCAAAAAACCACGTCATACCACACCGTGTTTACACAAAACCGGCCAAGTTGCCTCAGCCAACCATACAGAAAAGTTCTGATGGATGACGTGTAAAATAAGTGCGGTGAGTAATAACGCACTAACGAGCTTAAAGAAACCGTAAGTTGGTAAAGTTTTTAAAGTTTATGCAATAACGCTGCGCTGCGCTGCTCTCATCACGATTTTTTTGCGCCTTGTTGCGTAAATATTAGGTTTACCCCACCATGTGAGCGAGTCAGATAGAGAATGCAGCCATAACGCTGCTCAATTAATTTGCGGGGTTACTATGATTACACTGTGGGGTCGCAATAATTCGACCAACGTAAAAAAAGTATTGTGGACACTCGAAGAACTGGAACTGCCGTACAGCCAAATTCTGGCTGGCGGACAGCATGGCGTAAATCATGACGCAGACTATCTGGCGATGAACCCTAACGGGCTGGTACCACTGCTACGCGATGACGAAACAGACGTATTGCTGTGGGAATCCAATACCATTGTCCGCTACCTGGCGGCCCAGTACGGGCAAAAACGACTGTGGGTTGACGCCCCGGCGAAACGTGCCGAGGGCGAAAAATGGATGGACTGGGCTAACCAGACGCTGAGCCCTGCACATCGGGTTATCTTATTTGGTCTGGTCAGAACCCCTGCCGATCAACGCGACCAGACAGCCATCGAGGCTGGTGCGAAGGTCTGCGATAACCTGTTTGCCATTCTCGACAACGCACTGGCCGACCGGGCATGGTTCTCTGGCGCTGAATTTGGCACTGCGGACATCGCCGTCGCGCCGTTCATCTATAACCTGTTTAATGTCGGCTTAAGCTGGACGCCGCGCCCTCACCTGGAACGTTGGTATCAACAGCTCACCGAGCGCCCGGCATTCCAGAAAGTCGTGATGATCCCGGTCAGCTAATCCTGTCAGGGACTCACTTTCAGTAATTCCCCGTCGGACTCGTCGGTTAATACATACAAATAGCCGTCTGGTCCGACGCGCACATCGCGGATTCGCTGCCCTCTGTCATGCAAAATTCGCCCGTCTTCCGTCACTGTATTGCCTTTCACGCTTAACACAATCACCCCCTGTTCTTTCAGCGCGCCAATAAACAGTTTGTGTCGCCACTGTGGGAACGTATCGTGGTTATAAAAGGCCATCCCACTGACTGCAGGTGATTTTTCCCAGTAAAAGATAGGCTGCTCAGTGCCCGCCACAATAGAGCCTTTTGCTTCGGGTATGTTGAAACCACTGTAGTTAACACCCCATGTCGCGATTGGCCACCCATAGTTTTTACCTTTCTCGGGGATATTGATCTCATCTCCGCCACGCGGACCATGCTCGTTGAGCCACAACGCATCGCTCCAGGGATTCATCGCCATCCCCTGCGGATTACGGATGCCATACGACCATATTTCAGCCCGCGCGCCAGTCTGATTCACAAACGGGTTATCCGGTGGAATTTTGCCCTCGTCTGTTAGTCGAACCACTTTGCCCTGTAATTTATCCAGCTTCTGAGCGGTTATGCGCTGGTTATTCTCGCCAAGGCCTATAAACAGATAACCTTTGCCATCAAATACCATACGCCCGCCAAAATGGTTCCCGGTTGATAACTTAGGCATTTGGCGGAATACCGTCTGGAAGCCCTGCAGGTGTTGACGATTGTCACTTAACCGTCCGTAGCCCACTGCTGTTCCGGCTTTCCCTTCACTGTCAGCTTCCGCAAAGCTAAGCCATACCCGCCGGGATTGGGCAAAATCTGGCGCTAACACCACATCGAGCAAGCCGCCCTGGCCATTCGCCCAAACCTTAGGGACGCCAGTCAGTGGATCGGAAAGCCCCTTATCGGGTTGCCAGAGCCGAAGCTGCCCTCCTCTGAGCGTAATCAGCATACTGCGATTATCCGGTAAAAAGGCCAGCGACCACGGGTGGTCGAGCTTGGTTTGCAGGACCTCCACCTTGACGGCAGCGGCATAGGGGGAAAGCAACGCCAATGAGGCAACACAGAGAAAGAGTCGACGCATAGCACCTCCTTAATGGCTCTGCTTAAAGCGTAGCCAGCAAGGGGAATTATCCCGCCACCTTTACATAATCTTAACGAAAAGGGGGAGCGCTCTCCCCCTGGTTCAGATGTGTTCCAGCGTTGAATAAGCTTGCAAACTCTGGATACTCAGCGTCAGCGTTGTCAGGCAGTTTTCCAGTTTCTCTGCGTTAACGGCAATAAAGTTCGGACAATCATGATGTCCACTCATCAGACAAACAGCGGTGGCGGCTAACGCCCCTTCAGCACGACGAAGGGCATTCCACTCTTCCTGATCAAGATGCATACCGTGGAGCTGTGATTGATCGTGCAATTCGCGATTCAGTTCAAAAAAGCTATCACGCAGACGATCGCTCTCGCTGACTGACATATAGCCTTTCGCTTTTCTCAACAGCAGATAAGCGGCAAGATCGATACGGGCGTTTATCAATTTGTTGAGAAGATCGGTTCTCAGTCTGTCAACAACCATACCTTGTTCCTCCTCTTTCCAACCATGGTGCAACTTAATAGTATGGTTGTTTTTTGCACAAATTGATGCTCTATATCAATAAAGCCTAATTGATTAACATAATTTACAATGTTACAACTTTCGGCCTAATGCAGGTGTTGCACTTACACAAAACATCGCGTTTCTGGCATACCGAACATTTTTTGCTATACCTGAAGTGATTACTGCCATAGCGCTGATTATGAGGGATGTATGTCAAAAGCAAGTGATGCAGAAAAAATACGTACACTATCCAAAATCGATCTGAATTTGCTGACAATTTTCTGTTTGATCTATAGCGTGGGTAGTATTTCCAGAGTCGCTGACATGCTGAACATTTCACCTTCTGCCGTTAGCCAGTCACTACGAAAACTGCGAGAAATGATGGGAGATAATCTCTTTGTCCGTAGCGGAAACGCGCTGTTGCCGACCGTCTACTCTGATGAACTTTATGACAATACGATCCCAATTATCGACAAACTATCGACGCTGATGCCGCTTTCCTCTCCGGCGGCGAAAAAAAGGCTAACGCTGTATACCGAGTCATTTATTTCCCCGATTGTTATTCCCGATGTCACAGCCAGAATAATCAATACCGATGCGGATATCAGCCTCCTGCACCTCACCGCTGATTTAAACGAGCAGAGCATTGTTGAGTTATTAAACATGCGCCAGGCCGATGTGGTGTTTTCAACATTTTCCGTTGAATCAGGAAATATCACCTGCCAGAAAATATCTGATATGCGACTGGTCCTTGTCGCCTCGCAGAATAATACGTTATACGGAAATGCAATTACAGAGGAGCAGTTCAGAAGTGCCAATCTGGTGGGTTACAATACCAAGAATGAAAAAATAATTTACCACCGGAGTATTGTGGATAAAAAATTCAGAACCGGTGAACGTTGTCTGCTGACCTCTTCTTTTACGGCAATACTGACTATTGTGTCCACAACCCAATGCTTAGGGGTGATCCCGGAAAAGGTATTCGAAACACACGCGCATCTGTATGGTCTTAAAAAGATAAACACACCATTTCCGTTACCGCAATTTAGTGTATTTTCTTCTTCACGCAAAGATGGTGCGGCCCATAAAATACTGTCACCCATTCTGACTGATTTACAAACGACCTCCCGGTGATAAATTCCCGGGAGGCCAGATGTCGCCATTAATAACTACACACGGATTTTAGCGATACGCCAGATATGGTCAGCATATTCCTGTACCGTTCTGTCTGACGAGAAATACCCCATATTAGCAATATTATGCATCGTCTTTGTCGTCCACTCGCGGGGATAACGATATAACTCATCTACCGAATCCTGGCAGTCCACATAGCTGCGGTAATCCGCTAATACCTGATAGTAGTCGCCAAAGTTGATTAGCGAATCCAGCACATCTCTGTAGCGTCCGGGCTCTTCCGGGCTGAACACACCCGTACCAATTTGCGTCAGTACCTGATGTAACTCCGCATCGTTTTCAAAAATACAGCGCGGGTCATAGCCATCGCGACGTAGCGCATCAACCTCACTCGCCGTATTACCAAAGATAAAGATGTTATCTTCCCCAACGTATTCACGCATTTCTATATTCGCACCATCCAGCGTACCGATCGTTAGCGCCCCATTCAGCCCAAACTTCATGTTGCTGGTACCGGATGCTTCCGTCCCGGCCAGGGATATTTGTTCAGAAAGATCGGCTGCCGGAATGATCATTTGCGCCAGGCTAACGTTGTAATCCGGGATAAACACCACCTTCAGCTTGCCGCCAATTTGCGGATCGTTATTCACTAATCTCGCCACATCATTAATTAGGCGAATGATCTGTTTCGCCATGTGATAGGACGACGCCGCTTTGCCCGCAAAGATATTCACACGCGGCACCCAGGTAGCATCCGGTGCCGCTTTAATGCGGTTATAGCGAGTGATGACATGGAGCACATTCAGTAACTGCCGCTTATATTCATGAATACGCTTCACCTGCACATCAAACAACGCACCAGAATCCACCACCACCCCATACCGTGTTGCAATATGGTGCGCCAGTCGCTGCTTGTTTACTCGTTTCGCTCGATATACCGCCTCATTCACCGACGGATAATCAATATACTGCTTCAGCTCGCCCAACTGCATTAACCGGGTCCGCCAGCTATCACCGATATTCTCATCCAGCACTTTTGCAAGCGGAGGATTAGCCAGCGCCAGCCAGCGGCGAGCCGTGACACCATTGGTCACATTGGTGAAACGCAGCGGAAAGATGCGTGCAAAGTCAGCAAACAGTGATTCCGTCATCAATTTGGAATGGAGTGCCGACACGCCGTTTACCTTATGACTAACCACGACTGCCAGCCAGGCCATGCGCACCACTCGACCATGGGATTCATCAATGAGCGATACACGTTTCAACAGCTCACTGTCATCACGATATCGCTCCTGCAACGTCTTCAGAAAGCGATCGTTAATTTCGAAAATAATCTGCAAGTGACGCGGCAAAAGTCGACTCAGCATCTCGACCGGCCATGTCTCCAGCGCCTCACTCATCAGCGTGTGATTGGTGTATGAAAAAATCTGACAGGTCACATCAAACGCGTTATCCCAACTGAACTGGTGATGATCAATTAGCAGACGCATCAGCTCCGGAATCGCCAGGACCGGGTGAGTATCATTGAGGTGAATCGCAATTTTATCCGCCAGATTATCGTAAGTCCGGTGTAACTGGTAATGGCGACTCAGGATATCCTGAATCGTTGCCGAGGCCAGAAAATAAGCCTGCCGCAAGCGCAGTTCACGCCCTGCATCGGTGGAATCATCCGGATACAGGACCCGTGAAATCCGATCAAAGTGGTATTTATTTTCCACTTCGGTGGCAAAGTCATCATGTGGATTTAATTTCCCGGCATTGACCTCACTATTCACCTGTACATTCCACAGCCGCAGCGTATTCGTTGTGTCGGTCGCATAGCCGGGAATAATCTGGTCATGTGCAACAGCCAGAATATCCTCGGTTTCAATCCAGCGGGCTTTATTCCCCTCCAGTTGCACGCGTCCGCCAAAACGCACTTTATAATGCGTATTATGACGTTTGAACTCCCATGGGTTCCCGTATTCCAGCCAGTAGTCCAGAGACTCTTTTTGAACACCATCGATGATATTTTGTTTAAACATACCGTAGTTGTAGCGAATACCGTAACCGCATCCAGGTAAGCCCAGCGTTGCCAGCGAATCAAGGAAACAGGCCGCCAGACGACCCAGGCCGCCATTTCCGAGCCCAGGGTCATTCTCCTCGTCGATCAACTCTTCCAGATCCAGCCCCATGGCCTCCAGCGCGCTCCGGACTTCATCATATAAGCCCAAAGAGAGTAGCGCATTGGAGAGCGTACGGCCGATGAGAAACTCCATCGACAGATAATAAACCTGGCGGGCATCCTGAGAGAATTGTGCCCGATTAGAGCGGTGCCACCGCTCAACCATGCGATCGCGTACAGCATATAACGTTGCATTCAACCACTCCCGTTTCGTGGCAATGGCGGGATCTTTACCGATAGTAAATAAAAGCTTATTGGCGATATCATCTCTCAGCTTATCAACATCAGAATCCGGGGCGACCGGAAGCGGTGAAATATACATATGGGCATTACCTTTCATAATATTGTAGGATACGTAACAGACAGGTGAATTATTTAAAATCTGCTTTGCGAACGTCAGTTTTATTTCGAATGACTTCATGACTGGCGAGAAAACTTAATTCCGACATTAATACCCGCCAACTCAGCCCCGTAGCCAGGGAGATATAATATAAACTCACTCCGTTAGCATACAGTGTTTTAGCCATTTCAAGTTTCGACTTCAAAACAATCTCTTTCAAAATAAACCTCATTAATAACGCTCGACGAGATAAAATTTACGATAATAAGTTTCTATAGCCAAGAAGTGGCACTTAAAGCCGGAATTAGACTCGCTAAACACCTTTCACTAACAGAAACACGCAATGGGTATTCTCTGCGTATTATGCCGATCAGATATAGATGTCGTGTGAAGGCATCTGTATAATCCCCCGATTACGAGCAATGTACAGTATAAGAAAATGGCAAAAATTGGTTTTATATCACTAGGTTGTCCGAAAAACCTCGTCGATTCTGAGCGCATCCTGACCGAACTTCGTACCGAAGGCTATGATGTTGTGCCAAGTTACGACGATGCGGATATGGTCATCGTTAACACCTGCGGCTTTATCGACAGCGCCGTTCAGGAGTCACTGGAAGCCATTGGCGAAGCGCTGAACGAAAACGGTAAGGTGATCGTCACCGGCTGTCTGGGCGCGAAAGTCGATCAGATCCGTGAAGTCCACCCGAAGGTGCTGGAAATTACCGGACCGCACAGCTACGAACAGGTTCTGGAGCACGTGCATCACTACGTGCCGAAGCCGAAGCACAACCCGTTCCAGAGTCTGGTTCCAGAGCAGGGTGTCAAACTGACCCCGCGCCATTATGCCTATTTGAAGATTTCTGAAGGCTGTAATCACCGCTGCACATTCTGCATTATTCCATCCATGCGTGGTGATCTGGTGAGCCGTCCGATTGGCGACGTTCTTAGCGAAGCTAAACGTCTGGTCGATGCAGGCGTGAAAGAGATTCTGGTGATCTCCCAGGATACTTCTGCTTACGGTGTGGATGTGAAGCATCGTACCGGTTTCCATAACGGCGAGCCGGTTAAAACCAGCATGGTTGACCTGTGCGAACAGTTGTCAAAACTGGGCATCTGGACCCGTCTGCACTACGTCTATCCGTATCCGCACGTCGATGATGTGATCCCGCTGATGGCGGAAGGGAAAATCCTGCCGTATCTGGATATCCCACTGCAGCACGCCAGCCCGCGTATTCTGAAACTCATGAAACGCCCTGGTTCTGTGGACCGACAGCTGGCACGGATTAAACAGTGGCGTGAGATCTGCCCTGAACTGACCCTGCGTTCAACGTTTATTGTTGGCTTCCCGGGCGAAACCGAAGAAGACTTCCAGATGCTGCTCGACTTCCTGAAAGAAGCGCGTCTTGACCGCGTCGGCTGCTTTAAATACAGCCCGGTAGAAGGTGCAGGAGCCAACGATCTGCCAGATCAAATCCCGGAAGAGGTAAAAGAAGAACGCTG
The DNA here is from genome assembly GCF_028069815.1 of Citrobacter sp. Awk 2. Taxonomy (NCBI): domain Bacteria; kingdom Pseudomonadati; phylum Pseudomonadota; class Gammaproteobacteria; order Enterobacterales; family Enterobacteriaceae; genus Citrobacter; species Citrobacter sp. Awk 2. Next base: position 25,191 of record NZ_JANEWL010000018.1, on the reverse strand, counting down.
GAACCGCTTTATGCAACTGCAGCAGCAGATCTCTGCTGAACGTTTGCAGGAGAAAGTAGGCCGCGAGATTCTGGTCATCGTTGATGAAGTTGACGAAGAAGGCGCGATTGGTCGAAGTATGGCTGATGCTCCTGAAATCGACGGTGCGGTATATCTGAATGGCGAAACCAACGTGAAGCCTGGCGATATCATCCGCGTGAAAGTCGAGAACGCAGATGAATACGACCTGTGGGGCACGCGCGTTTAAATAATCGTAACCCAACGTAGGCCGGATAAGGCATTTATGCCGCATCCGGCAACGCCTGATGGCGACGCTGATGCGTCTTATCAGGCCTACGGTTCACCCTTTAATTTTCGGATCCAGCGCGTCGCGCAACCCATCCCCCAGCAGGTTAAACGCCAGCACCGTCAGGAATATCGCCACCGCCGGGAAAATCGCCACGTGGGGCGCGATCACCATATCAGCCCGCGCTTCATTGAGCATGGCTCCCCATTCCGGCGTCGGCGGCTGTGCCCCTAAACCCAGGAATGACAGACTTGCGGCAGAAATGATTGACGTCCCGATGCGCATGGTGAAAAAAACCACGATTGAAGAGACCGTACCCGGCAAAATATGGTTAAAGATAATGGTCGCGTCGCTGGCACCAATGCTGCGTGCTGACTCAATAAATGTTTGTTGCTTAAGCACCAACGTATTGCCACGAACCAGTCGCGCAAAAGCCGGAATGGAAAATACCGCAACCGCAATAATCACATTCGCAATCCCGCTTCCCAACACCGCCACCACTGCTATTGCCAGCAATATCCCCGGAAAGGCGAACAGCACGTCGCAGATACGCATAATCAGTCGGTCCCACCAGCCTTCGTAATACCCGGCCAGCAGCCCCAGCACCGTGCCAATCGCCGCGCCAATAAAGACGGCAAAGACCCCGGCCGCCAGCGAAATTTGTGCGCCAACCAGTACGCGGCTAAAAATATCCCTGCCTAACGAATCCACGCCAAACCAGTGCAGCATCGACGGTCCGTCATTCAGCCGGTCGTAATCGAAGTAGTTTTCAGCATCAAACGGGGTCAACCAACGGGCAAAGATGGCCACCAGGATCAGGGCCAGCACAAATAACCCAGCGATCATCGCAACATGTTGACGACGAAAACGACGCCAGAACTCATGCCACGGCGTACGTATTTGATCTGGCTTAACGAGGGGCATCGCATTTAAAATCGCCTGTCGGCGCCAGTTAAAAAATCGCATCCTTACTTGTACCTGATAGCCGGATTAATGGCGGCATAGAGTACATCCACCACTAAGTTGATAAGAATAAATTCCAGGGAGAACAACAACACTTCAGCCTGGATCACCGGATAGTCACGCATTTCAACTGAGTCGACCAACAATCGCCCAAGCCCAGGCCAGTTGAATACCTTCTCAACCACAATCGAGCCACCCAGCAAAAAGCCAAACTGCAGCCCCATCATCGTGACAACCGGGATCATCGCGTTACGCAGACCATGTTTTAGCACCACCCAGGTTTCACTCACTCCCTTCGCCCGCGCGGTGCGCATATAGTCCTCGCTAAGCACATCGACAAACGAGGCGCGGGTAAAACGGGCGAGTACCGCCGCCACCGCCGCCCCTAGCGTGATTGAAGGGAGAATGTAGTGCAACCAGGTATCCGCGCCTACGGTCGGTAGCCAACCCAACTCAACGGAAAAGATCTGCATTAACAGCATGCCAAGCGCAAAGGCCGGGAAAGAGATCCCAGTGACCGCCAGCGTCATACTCAACCTGTCAGGCCAGCGGTTGCGCCAAACAGCGGCAATGATCCCCGCCGTCATACCAAACAAAACCGCCCACGCCATGCTGGCGATCGTCAGCCACAGCGACGGCATAAAACGGCTGGCAATCTCGTCGGCAACCGGACGGCGAGAAACCATCGAGGTACCGAAATCGCCTTGTAATACGTTGGTCATGTAATGCCAGAATTGAACGTGCAGCGGCTGATCCAGGCCCAACTGCCGACGTACCAACTCAATCACCTCTGCATCGGCCTCCGGCCCGGCAATAAGCCGCGCCGGATCGCCGGGTAGCAAGTGAACAAACAAAAACACCAGCACCGCCACAATTAACAGCGTCGGAATCAACCCCAGCAGGCGCTTGAAAACATAGTTGAGCATCAGACTCCCTTCGCCGGCCCCGTCCATGCGGGGCCGAATGAATAGCTTATTTCAAATCCGCGTCATCAAAACTAAACCCGGTGTCAGGCATGATCCAGAATCCGGTCAAATTCGTACTGTGCGCCGAGATCAGTTTTTCCACCACCAGCGGGATCCACGGCGACTCTTTCCAGATAATATCCTGCGCGTCTTTGTACAACTGCGCTTTTTGCGCCGGATCGTTGGTCTGCAATGCCGCCGTTAAATCATTGTCCACCTGCTTGTTACTGTAGAACGCGGTATTAAACAAGGTTGGCGGCCAGTTCTGTGACGCAAACAGCGGCGACAGCGCCCAGTCCGCTTCGCCCGTAGACGCCGACCAGCCGGTGTAGAACATCCTTACCCCGCTTTCTTTCTGCGCCTTGCCCTCGACTTCTGCTGCCCGCTGCCCGGCATCCATCGCCGTGACCTGAGCCTTCACGCCCACCTGCGCCAGCTGTTGCTGGGTAAATTGCAGCACTTTCTGCGCGGTACTGTGGTTATGGGATGACCACAGCGTGGTGGTAAAGCCGTTGGGATAACCCGCTTCTTTCAGTAATTCGCGTGCTTTTGCCGGATCGTAAGGCCACGGCGTGTAGTTTTGCGCATAGGCTATCGATGGCGGAAGAACGCCAGTTGCCGGCGTGGCATAACCCGCAAACGCCACTTTCACCAACGCCTGACGGTTGATGGCATAATTCAACGCCTCGCGCACCTTCGGATTATCGAACGGTTTTTGCGTGACGTTCATGCTGATATAACGCTGCATAATAGACGGGCTGGCGACCAGTTCCAGGTTTTTATTCTTCGCCAGTAACGCGGCCTGCTCGTACGGAATGGGGAAAGCAAACTGCGCTTCCCCGGTTTGCAGCATTGCCGCACGCGTATTGTTGTCCGTTACCGGACGCCAGGTAATCGTATCAAGCTTTGGCAACCCTTGCTGCCAGTAGCCCGCGAACTTCTTAACTTTGACAAAGTCGGTCTGATTCCAGGTTTCAAGCTGGTACGGCCCCGTCCCTACCGGATGGAAACCGATCTCTTTCCCGTATTTCTCCAGCGCGGCCGGAGATATCATCGCCGTAGCCGGATGCGCCAGAATATTGATAAAGGCAGAGAATGGCTGCTTCAGCGTAATCTTCACCGTAGCGGGATCAACAACCTCGGTTTTATCGATATTCTTATACAGGTTATAACGTTTAAGGTGATTTTCCGGATTGCTGGCGCGGTCAAGGTTGGCTTTTACCGCAGCCGCATTGAAGTCAGTCCCATCCTGAAACTTCACGCCCTGTCGCAGTTTAACGGTATACGTCAGGCCATCATCAGAAACGGTATAGCTTTCCGCCAACACATTTTTCAGCTTCATCTCTTTATCAAGGCCGAACAGTCCCTGGTAAAACGACTTGGCTACCGCCTGCGACAACGTGTCGTTGGCATCATAAGGGTCGAGCGTGGTGAAATTGGACCCTACCGCAACCACCACATCTTTGGCAGCCCAGGACGGGGATGCAGCCAGCGCTGAGGCGACCCCCAGAGCAACCAGCCATTTACGAGCAACAATTTTTGCCATGTTATTCTCCTTAAACCCTGCCTGCCTGTCATAAACGCGAAAGCGCATTTTCCGCTGGCGCACGCGCAACATAATGCCCCGGTCCCACTAACTGGAGTGAAACCGGGGGGATCTCTTCACCGCGTTTGCGGATATTACTGGGGATATCATCCGACAACAGCACGCGCTGTGGCCTTTGATACGATGGATCGGCAACCGGGACTGCCGCCATAAGTTTTCGCGTGTAGGGATGCTGTGGATTCTCAAACACCGCCCGTCGGGTGCCGATCTCAACAATCTGCCCCAGGTACATCACCGCCACGCGGTGACTAATACGCTCCACCACCGCCATATCGTGGGAAATAAACAGGTACGCAATACCCATTTCCCGCTGTAGGTCGAGCAACAGGTTAATAATTTGCCCGCGAATAGAGACATCCAGTGCCGAGACGGACTCATCGGCAATGATCACTTTTGGATTGAGCGCCAACGCCCGGGCTATACAGATACGTTGCCGCTGACCGCCGGAAAATTCGTGCGGATAGCGCCAGGCGTGCTCAGGTAGCAACCCGACACGCTCCAGCAACCACGCGACCCGTTTTGTCGCCGCATCGCCTTGTAACAAACCGTGCACCCGCAATGGCTCTAAGATGGAATATCCCACCGTCTGGCGGGGATCGAGCGACGCATAAGGGTCCTGGAAGATAAACTGGATATCCCGACGCAGCGGCTGCAACTTGCTGGCGGCCAGGGTATCAATGCGTTGTCCATTGAAGAAAATCTCCCCACGCTGGGACTCCACCAGACGCAACAATGCCCGCCCGGTCGTTGATTTACCGCAACCCGACTCGCCAACCAGTGAAAGCGTTTCGCCGGGCCAGAGATCAAAACTGACGTTTTCCACCGCATGCACCTCGCGGGTCACGCGATTTAGGATGCCGCTACGCAGGGGAAAACGTGTCACCAGGTTGCGAACCCGCAGAATCGGCTCTCCCTCAACCACCGTGTCCTGCTCGGTTTGAGGTTCAACATGATGAGGATTCTGCAGAGAAATAAGCGGGAAGCGTCGCGGAAGGTCGTGCCCGCGCATCTCCCCAAGTTGCGGCACAGCCGCCAACAGCGCTTGAGTGTAAGGATGCTGAGGAGCATGAAAAATTTGCTCAACGCTGCCCGTTTCGACCGCTTCACCCTGATACATCACCAGCACACGGTCAGCGATATCTGCCACCACCCCCATATCGTGGGTGATAAAAATGACCCCCATCGACATCTCTTGCTGCAGCACTTTTATCAGTTGCAGGATCTGCGCCTGAATAGTGACGTCCAGCGCCGTTGTCGGCTCATCAGCAATCAACACCGCCGGTCGGCATGATAGCGCCATGGCGATCATCACTCGCTGGCGCATTCCGCCGGAAAGCTGGTGTGGATAGCGCGATAAGATGGCCTTCGATTCGGGAATTCGAACCTGGTCAAGCATGCGCTTGGCTTCCACCATTGCCTCTTCGCGACTGGCCCCCTGGTGTAGACGAATGGACTCTGCGATCTGCTCGCCGACGGTAAACACCGGGTTAAGCGACGTCATCGGCTCCTGAAAAATCATCGCGATGTCAGCGCCGCGCACATGGCGCATCTGGGCTGCGCTTTGCTCGCCGAGTTCAATCACCTGCCGATTGCGCCGCCGTAGCAGCATCGCATCACAGCTTACCTCGCCGCCCGCCTGTTCAATCAGACGCATCAGCGACAAGGCCGTTACCGATTTTCCGGAACCGGATTCGCCAACAATCGCCAGCGTTTCACCACGTTTCAGGCGAAACGACAGATTTCGTACGGCGCTGATACGCTGCTGCTCTTGTTCGAAGGCGATATTCAGGTTGCTGACGGCCAGTACGTCACTGACATCAAGCTCATCACTGTGTGGCAACGCTATCTCCTTTTTCCCGATAAATACCGGTGGTTGGCGTATCGCCAGCGTATCCCCATGCGCGGTACATACCTTCGCTGTTAAACGGCAAAGCCACATTCCCTTCATGATCGATAGCAATTAATCCACCGCTGCCGCCCAGCGCCGGCAACTTTTCCATCACCACGCGCTCGCACGCCTCTGACAGACTCAGGCCGCCATAATCCATCAGCGCCGCAATGTCATAGGCCGCCAGCGCGCGAATGAATACTTCTCCGGTTCCCGTACATGAAACCGCAACGTTGGCATTGTTGGCATAGCAACCCGCGCCAACCAAAGGACTGTCGCCCACCCGCCCCGGTAATTTGTTGGTCATTCCGCCAGTCGAAGTCGCCGCAGCCAGATTGCCGAAAACATCCAGCGCCACCGCGCCGACGGTGCCCATTTTGTTGTTTTCGTCCAGCGGTGTGCCGCTATGATCAAGTACCGTTTTATCCTCAGCACGCGCCACCAGCAGTTGCGCATAGCGTTCAGGGGTAGAGAAAACATCAGCAGAAACGCGTTCCATGCCCTGTGAAATCGCAAAATTTTCCGCCCCTTCGCCAATCATCATGACGTGAGGACTGTGTTCCATCACCAGACGCGCCGCGAGGATCGGGTTACGTAGATGGCTGACTCCGGCAACAGCACCCGCTTGCAGGGTATTACCATCCATGACGCAGGCATCGAGTTCATGGGTTTCATCACGGGTATACACAGCACCAATTCCGGCGTTAAACAAGGGGCACTCTTCCAGTAGGCGCACAGCCTCAGTGACAACATCCAGCGCGCTACGGCCCGCTTCCAGCATACGTTGACCGGTTTCAACGATATCTGACAGTGCCTGTATATAACGCAACTCCTGCTCCTGGCTTAGCGCTGCGCGGGTTATTGCCCCTGCGCCGCCGTGAATTGCAATGACTGCTTTGCCCATTTTTTTTATCCATTAAGGTGGCAGGTAACGGGGTTATAAATATCAGAATTTCTGTGAGTTATTGATTCGATTTTTGAATATAGAAAGATGCAGACGTCATGTAAAGGTAAAGGCCCCTTCTACAGAGCCAATCCTATTAACCTACGGATAGCGGTGAAATAAGCGGCAGTTGTTCACGAATACGCCTGGCTTATTCCCGATGCGGTTAGATAAACTATTTCAGTAGCCCGGCAATATGTGTTTTTGCGTACCCGACAAAACGTTCAACCGACGGCATCGATTCGGCCCAATCCACGGTGGTTAACCCCAGATACTCCGAACGCGCAGCCTGCAGCATGGCGGCATGTTCAGCGGGCAATTGCGGTATCAACCAGGATGCAGCCGTCTCTTTAGCAACAATATTACCGGTCACGACGCTATACCAGATACGCGCCAACGTCAGGATAATATTGCGCTCATCCCCCTGTAAATCCGCCGGCTCGCGCCACAGTTCAAGAATATGACGAAAAGTCTGTAAGACATCGCGTACCGGGATAGCATGGAATAACGTCTCTGCACACTCACCAAATACCGAAATGCTGCACTGACGGGCTTGCGTCAGCAGAATAGTCAGATCAGGATCTGGCTGTGCGGGCTCATAAATTCCCGCACCAATATCATCACGCAGCCATTCACCAAATTGCATTTCTCTTGATGGTGGAAATCGCCACGGCACCAGTTGCGAATAGACCACGATAGTCACTTCCAGTGCCCGATAGCTATCGGCACTGTCCGGCGGTGCTGATATTTCCAGAAAACCCTGCATCAATTCTTTTCTTTGCTGCATATCCAGCGGTTGCCTGATGGTAACCAGCAAATCGATGTCGCTTTGGGGTTTTAATCCCCCTTCAACAGCAGATCCATACAAATGAATAGCAACCAGATTGCCCTCGATAATCCGTGCAATCAGCACTCTGGCGGCATTCACCTGTCGTCGAATTGAGTCCGGGATCGTATTCGTCATTTAGCCCCACGGCAAAAAAGAACGGAAATATTGAGTTTATACCGCATTTTTCCTGCAGCGTGACTCTCGGGTGTAAAACCTTCAGCAGATCGGATTCTAAGCCTGAGGTGGCATACTGTCCGCGTCCATTTTCTGACATAATAACCGGATTCGATTTTGCCCCGCAGGAGTCTTCACATGGAATTTACCGCCGGACTGATGCCGCTTGAAACGGCTCTCTCTCAGATGCTTTCGCGTATTACCCCGCTCACCGCCGTCGAAACGCTGCCACTGGTTCAATGCTTTGGCCGTATTCTGGCGACCGATATCGTCTCTCCCATTGATGTCCCTGGATTCGATAACTCGGCAATGGATGGTTATGCGGTGCGTTTGGCCGACCTGCAATCCGGCCAGCCGCTCTCCGTTGCAGGTAAAGCCTTTGCCGGCCAGCCTTTCCATGGTGAATGGCCTGCGGGAACCTGCATTAGAATTATGACCGGCGCCCCGGTACCTGCCGGTTGTGAAGCCGTCGTCATGCAGGAGCAGACAGAACAAACTGACGACGGTATTCGTTTTACCGCCGACGTCCGCAGAGGACAAAATATTCGTTTGCGCGGTGAAGATATCGCCAACGGCGCGGTGGTATTTCCGGCGGGAACACGCCTGACAACCGCAGAACTTCCGGTACTGGCCTCGTTGGGTATTGCGCAGGCACAGGTTGTGCGTAAAGTCCGCGTGGCGTTGTTCTCCACCGGTGATGAACTGCAACTGCCTGGTCAGCCGCTGGGCGACGGGCAGATTTATGATACCAATCGCCTGACCGTGCATCTGATGCTGCAACAGTTGGGCTGTGAAGTAATCAACTTAGGGATTATCCGCGACGATCCTAACGCGCTACGCGCCGCATTTATCGAAGCCGACAGCCAGGCCGATGTTGTCATCAGCTCCGGTGGCGTGTCGGTGGGTGAAGCAGACTACACCAAAACCATTCTGGAAGAGCTGGGAGAGATTGCCTTCTGGAAATTGGCCATCAAACCGGGTAAACCGTTCGCTTTCGGCAAATTAAGCAACAGCTGGTTTTGCGGCCTGCCAGGAAATCCGGTCTCCGCGGCACTCACGTTCTATCAACTGGTACAACCGTTGCTGGCGAAACTCAGCGGTAACACCGCTTGCGGACTGCCACCACGCCAGCGTGTGCGCACCGCATCACGCCTGAAGAAAACGCCTGGCCGTCTGGATTTTCAGCGCGGAGTATTACAGCGTACCGCAGAAGGCGAACTGGAAGTCACCACCACCGGACATCAGGGGTCGCATATTTTTAGCTCCTTTAGCCTGGGCAACTGCTTTATCGTGCTGGAGCGCGATCGCGGTAATGTCGAAGCAGGAGAATGGGTTGAGGTCGAGCCGTTTAACGCCCTGTTTGGAGGCCTGTAATGGCGGAACTCAGCGACCAGGAGATGATGCGCTATAACCGGCAAATCATTTTGCGCGGCTTCGATTTTGAAGGCCAGGAAGCGCTCAAGGAAGCGCGGGTACTGGTCGTGGGTCTGGGTGGGCTTGGTTGTGCTGCCACCCAGTATCTGGCGGGCGCTGGCGTCGGGCAGTTAACCCTGCTCGACTTTGACACCGTGTCCGTTTCAAACCTGCAACGCCAGACGCTGCATAGTGACGCAACCATTGGCCAACCCAAAGTAGAGTCGGCACGCGACGCACTGGCGCGGATTAATCCCTATATCGCCATTACGCCTGTGAATGCGCTTCTCGACGATACCGCGATTCATGCGCTGATCGCCGAACATGATTTGGTGCTGGACTGCACCGATAATGTCAGTATCCGCAATCAGCTTAATGCCGGCTGCTTCGCCGCAAAGATTCCACTGGTATCCGGCGCGGCAATCCGCATGGAAGGACAAATTACGGTCTTCACATACCAGGAGGGTGAGCCCTGCTATCGCTGCCTGAGTCGCCTGTTCGGTGAAAATGCCCTGACCTGTGTAGAAGCGGGTGTAATGGCTCCGCTCATCGGTGTGATAGGTTCACTTCAGGCGATGGAAGCCATTAAGCTGCTGGCAAACTACGGTAAACCGGCATCCGGTAAAATCGTGATGTATGACGCCATGACCTGTCAGTTTCGCGAAATGAAGCTGATGCGTAACCCAGGGTGTGAGGTTTGTAGTCGGTAAAAAAAGTCGGGTGGCGGCTTCGCCTTACCCGACCAACAACGGCCCGAACGCAGGCCGGGTAAGCGTTAGCGCCACCCGGCAACAGCATCAGAGAGACGTCCGCCCAAACGCGCTCTGCCAGTCGTGTTCAAACTTCGCCACGGCAGCATCAACAGCCGGGGAGCTAATCAACTGCTGTGCAACATCCAGCGGCAGCGTAATGGCTTCACAGCCTGCCAGCAGGCAGTCCAGCGCCTGGCGTGGGGTTTTAAAACTGGCGGCCAACACTTTGGCGTGAGGCGCATGCATTTTCAGTAAGCGCTGCAGAGAGTTCACCGTCTGGATGCCATCTCCACCCTGGGCATCCACGCGATTAACATAGGGTGCAATATACTCTGCGCCAGCCAGCGCGGCCAACAACCCCTGTGCCGCACCGTATACCGCCGTCCCCAATGTCGGGATACCCTCTTCCTTCAGCAACTTAATCGCCGCCAGACCTTCAGCTGTGACCGGCACTTTCACCACAATCTCAGGAATAATCGTCCGTAGCTTACGCGCATCGCTGACCATACCTTCCGCTGTCGTCGCCATTACCTGAGCAAACAGACGTCCTTGCCCTCCCATCGCTTCCTGCAATTGCGGCAGTAGCACGTCCAGCGTCTGCTTACCTGCCGCCACAATGCTCGGGTTGGTTGTCACCCCCGCCAGCGGAAAAATACGCGCCAGGGCCTTTACTGCGGCCACATCAGACGTATCCAAATAGAGTTCCATAACCTTTCCTCAAACGAATAATTAGCATGAATAAAAGGTAGCACGGCGAAACCTCACGGTTAGTTGACGCACGTCAATATAACTTTCATTCGAAAGTAATTTAATCTTTATACGAAAGAAAAGAGGCCGCTTATGATTTTTAATATTCAGCGCTATTCCACTCACGATGGCCCCGGTATTCGTACCGTGGTGTTTCTTAAAGGATGCTCACTGGGCTGCCGCTGGTGCCAGAATCCGGAAAGCCGCGCCCGCACGCAGGATCTGCTCTATGACGCGCGTTTGTGCCTCGAGGGTTGCGATCTGTGTGCGCAGGCTGCACCGGAAGTGGTTGAACGTGCGCTGAATGGCCTGCTTATTCACCGTGAAAAACTGACCGATGACGCTCTCACTGCGCTGACCGACTGCTGTCCGACTCAGGCGCTGACCGTCTGCGGAGAGATAAAAAGCGTGGAAGACATTATGGCAACCGTCCTGCGTGATAAACCGTTTTACGATCGCAGCGGCGGTGGAATCACCCTTTCCGGCGGCGAACCGTTTATGCAACCGACGTTAGCGTCAGAGCTATTCAAAGCCAGCCATAATGCAGGTATTCATACAGCGGTCGAAACCTGTCTGCATGTCCCATGGAAATATATTGCGCCTTCATTACCCCATATCGATCTGTTTCTTGCTGATTTAAAACATGTGGCTGACGCCCCGTTTAAACAGTGGACCGATGGGCGTGCCGCACGCGTGCTGGAAAATCTGAAAAAACTGGCCGCCGCGGGTAAAAAAATGATTATCCGCGTACCGCTGATTCAGGGATTCAATGCCAACGCAGCCGATATTCAGGCTATTACCGATTTTGCTGCCGACGAACTGCACGTCGATGAGATCCATTTTTTGCCCTATCACACGTTGGGCATCAACAAATACCTCTTACTCAATCAACCCTACAACGCCCCGGAAAAACCGCTTGATGCGCCTGCACTGCTCGAATTTGCCCAGCAGTACGCCAGCCTTAAAGGTTTAACCGCGACCCTACGAGGATAACCGCCATGACGACTCTGAAACTGGACACACTCAGCGACCGCATCAACGCGCATAAAACAGCACTGATCCACATCGTGAAGCCACCGGTTTGTACTGAACGCGCCCAGCACTATACCGAGATGTACCAGCAGCACCTGGATAAACCCATCCCGGTACGTCGTGCGCTGGCACTGGCTCATCACCTGGCGGAGCGCACTATCTGGATCAAACATGACGAGTTGATCATCGGCAACCAGGCAAGCGAAGTGCGCGCCGCCCCCATCTTCCCGGAATATACCGTGTCGTGGATCGAAAAAGAGATCGACGACCTCGCCGACAGACCGGGCGCAGGCTTCGCGGTAAGCGAGGAGAATAAACGCGTATTACACGAAGTGTGTCCGTGGTGGAGGGGTCAGACCGTTCAGGATCGCTGCTACGGGATGTTTACCGACGAGCAAAAAGGGCTGCTGGAAACCGGCATTATCAAAGCCGAGGGCAATATGACCTCCGGGGATGCGCACCTGGCGGTGAACTTCCCGCTGCTACTGGAAAAAGGGATTGATGGCCTGCGCCACAAAGTTGATGAGCGCCGTTCCCGCATCAATCTGACCCGCCTTGAAGATCTCCATGGCGAACAGTTCCTGAAAGCAATTGATATTGTGCTGGAGGCCGTCAGCCTGCACATTGAGCGTTTTGCCACGCTGGCACGTAAAATGGCGTCCACAGAAACTCGCGCCAGCCGTCGTGATGAACTGCTGACCATAGCGGAAAACTGCGAGACGATCGCCCACGAACCGCCAAAAACCTTCTGGCAGGCGCTGCAACTGTGCTATTTCATTCAGTTGATCCTGCAGATTGAGTCCAATGGTCACTCAGTATCGTTTGGCCGAATGGACCAATATCTCTATCCGTACTACCGTCGCGACGTTGAGCTGAACCAGAGCCTAGACCGCGAGCACGCCATTGAGCTGCTGCACAGCTGCTGGTTGAAGCTGCTGGAAGTGAACAAAATCCGCTCCGGCTCTCACTCGAAAGCCTCGGCGGGCAGCCCGTTGTATCAGAACGTCACCATTGGTGGTCAGAATCTGGTCAATGGTCAGGCGGTGGATGCCGTCAATCCACTTTCCTACGCCATTCTGGAGTCCTGCGGCCGCCTGCGTTCGACGCAACCCAATCTAAGCGTGCGTTATCACGCGGGAATGAGTAATGACTTCCTGGACGCCTGTGTACAGGTGATCCGCTGCGGCTTTGGCATGCCAGCATTCAATAACGATGAAATCGTTATCCCGGAATTTATCAAACTCGGCATTGAACCCGAGGATGCCTATGACTATGCGGCCATCGGTTGTATCGAAACCGCCGTGGGAGGCAAATGGGGCTACCGCTGCACGGGCATGAGCTTTATTAACTTTGCCCGCGTTATGCTGGCGGCGCTGGAAGGAGGTCGTGATGCCACCAGCGGCAAGGTGTTCCTGCCACAGGAAAAAGCGCTCTCAGCCGGTAATTTCAATAATTTCGATGAGGTGATGGATGCCTGGGATACGCAGATCCGCTACTACACGCGTAAATCTATTGAGATTGAATATGTCGTCGACACCATGCTGGAAGAGAACGTGCATGACATTCTGTGTTCCGCACTGGTAGACGATTGTATTGAGCGCGCGAAAAGCATTAAGCAAGGTGGCGCAAAATATGACTGGGTATCCGGATTACAGGTTGGGATTGCCAACCTCGGCAACAGTCTGGCTGCGGTGAAGAAACTGGTCTTTGAACAAGGAACAATCGGTCAGCAGCAACTGGCGGCCGCACTGGCCGACGATTTTGACGGTCTGACCCACGAGCAGTTGCGCCAGCGTTTAATCAACGGTGCACCAAAGTACGGTAACGACGACGACACTGTTGATACGCTGCTGGCTCGCGCTTATCAGACTTACATCGACGAACTTAAGCAGTATCATAATCCGCGCTACGGCCGCGGCCCGGTTGGCGGTAACTACTATGCCGGGACCTCTTCCATCTCCGCAAACGTACCCTTTGGCGCGGCAACCATGGCAACACCGGATGGACGTAAAGCACATACGCCGCTGGCGGAGGGTGCAAGCCCGGCTTCCGGTACTGACCACCTCGGCCCAACGGCGGTCATTGGCTCGGTAGGTAAACTGCCGACCGGTTCGATTCTCGGCGGCGTACTGCTCAATCAGAAGCTGAATCCGGCCACGCTGGAAAATGAATCTGATAAACAGAAGCTGATTTTCCTGCTGCGGACTTTCTTTGAAGAGCACAAAGGCTGGCATATTCAGTACAACATCGTGTCTCGTGAAACGTTGCTGGACGCGAAAAAACACCCGGATCAGTATCGTGACCTGGTGGTGCGTGTCGCAGGCTATTCCGCTTTCTTCACTGCGCTGTCTCCGGATGCGCAGGACGATATCATCGCCCGTACTGAACATATGCTGTAACTCCCCCGCCCGGTGGCGCTGCGCTTACCGGGCCTACTCCTCTCTCCGTAGGCCGGGTAAGGCAAAGCCGCCACCCGGCTTTCTGACTTTCATTCGAAATTAAATTTGTGCTTCAGGTCACATTGTTATTAGAATATTTCTGGTCGCAGTTATGAGCCAGGAGCCAGTATGACCATCAACGTTATCGTCACTGATATGGACGGAACGTTTCTCGACGACGCCAAAAAGTACGATCGCGTACGATTTATGGCGCAGTATCAGGAACTGAAAAAACGCAACATTGAATTTGTCGTGGCCAGCGGCAACCAGTATTACCAGCTCATCTCTTTTTTCCCGGAACTCAAAGATGAGATCTCTTTTGTCGCCGAGAACGGTGCATTGGTGTTTGAACATGGTAAACAGCTGTTTCACGGCGAACTGACTCGCCATGAATCGCAAGTTGTCATTGGTGAACTGCTAAAAGATAAACAGCTCAACTTTGTGGCTTGTGGGCTGCAAAGCGCTTACGTTAGCGAAAATGCGCCGGAGTCCTTTGTGGCGTTGATGTCAAAACACTACCATCGCCTGAAGCCCGTAAAGGATTATCAGGATATCGACGATGTGCTGTTCAAGTTCTCGCTAAATTTACCAGACCAGCAAATCCCGCTGGTTATCGATCACCTGCATACTGCTCTCGACGGTATTATGAAACCCGTCACCAGCGGCTTTGGGTTTATCGATCTGATTATTCCAGGTTTACATAAAGCCAACGGTATCAGCCGCCTGCTAAAACGCTGGAACCTGTCACCACAAAACGTCGTCGCCATCGGCGACAGTGGCAACGATGCGGAAATGTTGAAAATGGCGCACTACTCTTTCGCCATGGCCAATGCAGCCGAGAACATCAAATTTATTGCCCGTTATCAGACCGACGATAATAACCATCAAGGTGCACTGAACGTGATTCAGGCCGTGCTGGATAACACCTCCCCTTTCAACGTCTGATCCTGCCGACCGGAGTACCTGCTCCGGTTCTCACCGTTTTTGCATTTCGTGCACGCCATCAAGTTTTTAAACTTGCATTAACTTATTTTTAACTTATATTGCATTTGTAAGTTAAATAAGTTTCAAATGAAAGTTATGCGAGGTGGTTATGGCTTTTACTTTTACCAGCAACACATTGCCCGCCGACCACAAAGCGGCAATCCGTCAGATGAAGCAGCAGCTGCGGGCACAGCTCGGGGACGTCCAGTTGATTTTCAATCAGCTTAGTGAGGGCATTGCCAGCCGTGTGGCGGAAATCAACGACCTTAAAGCGCAAGGTTCCGCGGTCTGGCCGGTGTTGTCATATGCCGATATCAAAGCAGGTCGCGTGAGTGCAGAGCAGCGTGAAGACATTAAGCGTCGCGGTTGTGCTGTTATTAAAGGCCATTTCCCTCGCGAACAGGCTTTGGGCTGGGATCAATCGATGCTGGACTATCTGGATCGCAATCACTTTGATGAACGCTATAAGGGACCAGGGGATAATTTCTTCGGTACCCTGAGCGCATCGCGTCCAGAGATCTATCCGATCTACTGGTCACAGGCGCAAATGCAGGCCCGTCAGAGTGAGGAGATGGCGAATGCACAGTCCTTTCTCAATCGCTTATGGACGTTTGAAAGTGACGGTAAGCAGTGGTTTAACCCGGATGTCAGCGTCATTTATCCTGACCGTATTCGCCGCCGCCCGCCAGGAACCACCTCAAAAGGGCTGGGCGCACACACCGACTCCGGAGCACTGGAGCGCTGGCTGCTTCCGGCTTATCAGCGTGTTTTCGCCAATGTCTTTAACGGCAAGCTGGCAGAGTACGATCCGTGGCATGCTGCACATCGCACCGATGTTGAAGAGTACACGGTAGATAACACCACGAAGTGCTCAGTGTTTCGGACTTTCCAGGGTTGGACTGCACTGTCCGATATGCTGCCAGGCCAGGGGCTACTGCATGTTGTTCCTATTCCGGAAGCGATGGCTTATGTGCTGTTGCGTCCCCTGCTGGACGATGTCCCGGATGATGAACTGTGTGGCGTCGCGCCAGGCAGAGTATTGCCGGTGTCAGAACAGTGGCACCCGTTACTGATAGAAGCGTTAACCAGCATTCCACAACTGGAGGCCGGAGATTCAGTGTGGTGGCATTGTGATGTCATTCACGCCGTTGCGCCGGTAGAAAATCAACAGGGCTGGGGTAATGTGATGTACATCCCTGCCGCACCGATGTGTGAGAAGAATCTGGCCTACGCCCATAAAGTGAAGGCGGCCCTGGAAAAAGGCGCGTCGCCGGGTGATTTCCCGCGTGAGGATTATGAAACAAACTGGGAAGGCCGCTTTACACTGGAGGATCTGAATATCCACGGTAAGCGCGCGCTGGGGATTATCTAATTTGTAATAACCCCAATTCCCCCTAAGTATTTCGCGTTACAGGTGCAGCCAACACACCTGTAACGCGCATAAAGACGGAAACGTTATTCGACGCCTTTAGTCCGCAGATAATCTTCGTAGTTCCCGGTGAAGTCGATCACGCGTTCCGGCGTAATTTCAATCACACGGGTTGCCAGCGAACTGACGAACTCACGGTCGTGAGAAACAAAAATCAGCGTACCCTGATACATTTCCAGCGCCATGTTCAGCGATTCGATTGATTCCATATCCAGGTGGTTGGTTGGTTCATCCATAACCAGGATATTCGGTTTCTGCATCATCAGCTTGCCAAACAACATGCGCCCTTTTTCACCACCGGAGAGCACCTTGGCAGGCTTCTTGATGTCATCCTGACTGAACAGCAGACGACCGAGGAAGCTGCGCACAACCTGCTCATCGTCGCCTTCCTGTTTCCACTGGCTCATCCACTCGAATACGGTCAGATCGTTTTCAAACTCATATTCGTGATCCTGCGCGTAGTAACCGACCTGGGCATTTTCAGACCACTTAACGGTACCGTTGTCCGGCTGCAAATCGCCAACCAACGTTTTCAGCATGGTGGATTTACCCACGCCGTTGGCACCAATGATGGCAACCTTCTCTCCCACTTCCAGCAGCAGATTAAAGTTTTTAAACAGCGGGCCTTCCTCGAATCCTTTAGTCAGGGCTTCCACTTCCAGCGCGTTACGGAACAGTTTCTTATCCTGTTCGAAGCGGATGAACGGGTTCTGACGGCTGGAGGCTTTCACTTCGTCGAGCTTAATCTTATCGATCTGACGCGCGCGCGAGGTCGCCTGTCGAGATTTAGATGCGTTGGCGCTAAAGCGGCTGACGAAGGATTGCAGATCGGCAATCTGCGCTTTTTTCTTGGCGTTATCAGCCAGCAGACGCTCACGAGCTTGAGTCGCCGCCGTCATGTATTCGTCGTAGTTGCCCGGATAAACGCGCAGTTCGCCGTAGTCCAGATCCGCCATATGCGTACAGACCATGTTCAGGAAGTGACGGTCGTGCGAAATGATGATCATGGTGCTGTCACGCTCGTTCAGCGTCTGCTCCAGCCAGCGGATAGTGTCGATATCCAGGTTGTTCGTTGGTTCGTCGAGCAGCAGAATGTCCGGGTTAGAGAACAGCGCCTGTGCCAGAAGGACACGCAGTTTCCAGCCGGGTGCGACTTCGCTCATCGGGCCGTAATGCTGTTCTACCGGAATACCGACGCCCAGCAGCAGTTCACCCGCACGGGCTTCCGCAGAGTAGCCGTCCATTTCACCATACTGAACTTCGAGGTCAGCCACTTTATAGCCATCTTCTTCGCTCATCTCGGCCAGGCCGTAGATACGGTCGCGTTCCTGCTTCACTTCCCACAGTTCAGCGTGACCCATAATAACGGTGTCGAGAACAGTGAACTCTTCAAAGGCGAACTGATCCTGACGCAGCTTACCGATGCGCTCGTTCGGATCGAGTGAAACGTTACCCAGCGTCGGTTCGAGGTCGCCGCCGAGAATTTTCATAAATGTGGATTTACCGCTACCGTTCGCGCCAATCAGGCCGTAACGATTGCCGCCGCCAAATTTGACGGAAATATTTTCAAACAGCGGCTTACTGCCGAACTGCATAGTGACGTTGCTGGAAACTAACACTGGCGTATCCTGAAAAGAGAAAGAAATATGTGACAAACCGCTTATTATGCCATAAGTCTGCAATAAGATCGCGCCGTTCATGCTGCACAGATAAAGTGAAAGCAAAAGGAAAAAAGTGTGATTTAGTACACATCCGAATTCCTTGTTGCTCAGAATGCACATATAATGCGTGCCCAACACTACATAAATCTCAACCCACTAGCCTGCTTGGCTTCAGAATCTCGCAAAAATGAATATGAAATTGACAACGCTTTTCGCGGCGGCGCTCGCGGTAGTTGGTTTTTGTAACACTGCTTCAGCCGTCACGTACCCGCTGCCTACCGATGGTAGTCGTTTAATTGGCCAAAACCAGGTTATCACCATTCCTGAAGGCAACACCCAGCCGCTGGAATACTATGCGGCAGAGTACCAGATGGGTCTGTCCAACATGCTGGAAGCTAACCCAGGTGTGGATACCTTCCTGCCAAAAGGCGGCACCGTACTGAACATTCCTCAGCAGCTGATCCTGCCGGATACCGTGCATGAAGGTATTGTGATTAACAGCGCCGAAATGCGTCTGTACTACTACCCGAAAGGTACCAACACCGTCATCGTTCTGCCGATCGGTATCGGCCAGTTAGGTAAAGACACCCCTATCAACTGGACCACCAAAGTTGAACGTAAGAAAGCGGGCCCAACCTGGACGCCAACCGCTAAAATGCATGCGGAATACCGTGCTGCGGGCGAACCGCTGCCAGCCGTTGTTCCGGCAGGTCCGGATAACCCGATGGGTCTGTACGCGCTGTATATCGGCCGTCTGTATGCTATCCACGGTACCAACGCTAACTTCGGCGTCGGCTTACGCGTCAGCCATGGCTGCGTGCGTCTGCGTAACGATGACATCAAATTCCTGTTTGAAAACGTGCCGGTCGGTACGCGCGTCCAGTTTATCGATGAGCCAGTGAAAGCCACCACTGAACCAGACGGTAGCCGTTACATTGAGGTACATAACCCACTGTCTACCACTGAAGCGCAGTTCGAAGGCGGCGAAATCGTACCGATTACGCTGAACAAGAGCATTACCAGCATCACCGGTCAGTCTGACGTCGATCAGGCCGTCGTTGAGCAGGCGGTACAGAACCGCTCAGGTATGCCGGTTCGTCTGAACTAAGCACATACCTGAAACGAAAAAGGCGGATGAATTATCCGCCTTTTTTATTGCCTCAATGCCGCTTTCACAGTAATAACAACAAACCATACCCCACCAGCGCCGCCCATATCAGCATCGGCACCGAATACAGATGAAAACGCCACCAGATACGTCGGTCATTCGCCATGCGTAAAGCAATCAGATTCGCCAGAGACCCCGGCAACAGGCCGAACCCGCCGATATTAACCGCCCATGCCAACAATAGCGTCGGTGGAACATAGTTGAGCAACAAAATAGTGCTGGGAACGTTACTGATAAACTGCGATAAGCCGATTGCCGTCAACCAGAGCGCCGGTGCTGAAAGCGTGCCAATCTGACTCGTTACTCCATGTAACGCTGGTAACTGCGTTAGCAAATGCACATCAATAAACATCGCCATAAATACCAGCAGCAATGTCCAGTCCACGCTTAAAATCACACGACGAGCCAATATCATGAATCCAGCCGCCACAATCGCCAGGCCCCACAGCTCAAGCTTGAGCTCCAGTGCCATCAGGAAGACGATATACAGCGCCAGGCAGCTCCACACCAACCGAGGCTGCCAGTCAGGTGCGCGCGTACCGCTATGATAGTGCAGCGTTTTATGTGGGAAACTGAACCAGCACAGCACCACCAACGTCAGCATCATGGCCCCCGCAAGCGGCGCCATTTGCCAGGTAAACGCAGTAAATGACAGGCCAGAGCGCCCCCACATCAGAATGTTCTGCGGGTTACCTATCGGTGTCAGCAGAGAGCCTGCGTTCACCGCCAGCGCCTCAAAAATAATGAGGCGGTTTACCGGGATGGCACACAGTTTTTTCAGGGTAATGGTAAGGGGAACAACAATAAATAAGGCGACATCGTTGGTCAGAAAGGTCGACAGCAGCGCCGCCGCCAGCACCATAAATATCGCTAGCTGACGCTCCGTGTGGAAGCGGCGGGTCATCTTGCGCCCTAATACATCAAAGTAACCGCTTAGCTCCACGCCTTTGGTTAGCAGCATCAGGCCGCTTAGTGTAATAATTGTGTGCCAGTCAATTGCCCCAGGCCAGGTGCGGGGTGTAAATGGCACAAACAGGCTCAGAACAACCCCGATGAGGATTAACAGCTGGAAAAAACGATCGCGCTGTAAGGCGCGAAGAAAAGGAAAACTCATTCAGAGCCTGTTCCTTGCTGTTGCGTAAACCGACTAAAAGCCTCCAGCGTTTCCTTACTGACATGATGCTCCATTCCCTCCGCATCGCGACGGGCAATCTCCGGGCTGATACCTAATATCAGCAGGAAATTTTCCACAATCTGATGGCGTTCCCGGCTCTCCTGCGCCAGACGCTCACCTTCAGCAGTTAAAAACACCCCACGCCAGGGGATCATTTCAATCAACCCAACGGAGGCAAGGCGCTTAAGCATTTTGGCAACCGTCGGCTGGGAAACCCCAAGACGGGCGGCCATATCCACCTGCCGCGCCTCCCCCACCTCGATAATGAGATCGGAAATCAGCTCTACGTAGTCATCAATCAGCTCACGGCGATGTGCCTCGCGGACCTGACGAAATCCTTCAACGTGTTCTTCGACATTCACCAATTGCGTCACTTTTTTTGTTGTTGGCATACCTGCGCGACGACTCATTCTGCTTCCTCGTTCCTGTGACGCGTTAACAGCATCTGATTAGAGAACGCTCATTGTAAACCAGAGTTGCGCGGGCACAAAAAATTAACGTTTTAGCAATAGCTATATAATATAGCCTGTGCTATATCTGTATATAATAAAGACATCCCTCAAGGACTGATGGGATCGTGAAGTCAGGAGGTTTATATGAATGAATTTAAGAGGTGTATACGCGTGTTTAGCCACTCTCCCTTTAAAGTACGGTTGATGCTGATCTCAATGCTGTGTGACATGATTAACGGCAAACCAGAGCAGGATAAACCCTCAGCAAAATAATGCGGCGTCGCGGTACGCCGCTTCATTTTTTTGTCGTAACCTGATTACGGTGATCGGTTTCGTCCAAATAACCCTTCTTTTTATCTGTTTTGCAGTTGCCCTCTCAAAACAATTTCTTTGTAGTAGTTGACCTTCTCATGCACACACTCTATCTTTTCGCAGCCCTGCATATATTGCGGCTCGCGGATGCGGACCCATTCCCTCTTCTCGCTCTCTCAGGCAGGCATGACCCTTTGCGCCAGGGGTAGCACATGGCGTTTTTGCAACAGTGGCATATGAATTTAACCCTCAAAGATTCACTTATTGCTCGTAGCCGGGCTATTAGTCCGTGGACTGGCTTTTATTTTTTACAGTCTCTGCTGATCAACCTCGCGCTGGGCTACCCACTAAGCCTTCTTTATAGCGTTGCCTTTACCTGTGTATTGATGCTGTTGTGGCGTACTGCGCCGCGCGCGCAAAAAACGCTGATTGGCATCTGTTCACTGATTGCAGCGATGTATTTCCCATTCGGCCAGGCTTACGGCTCGCCAAACTTCAATACGTTGTTGGCGCTGCACTCGACTAACATGGAAGAGTCGACCGAAATCCTGACCATCTTCCCCTGGTACAATTACCTGGTTGGCGTGTTTATTTTTGCGCTCGGCGTTATCGCCGTACGGCGTAAAAAAGACGAGCAGAAACGTCGCTGGAACAAGTACGACAGCCTGTGTTTGCTGTTTAGCATCGTTGCATTCTTTGTTACTCCGGTACAAAACCTGGCATGGGGCGGCGTTTTCAAGTTAAAAGATACCGGTTACCCGGTTTTCCGCTTTGCCAAGGACGTTATCGTCAACAATAACGAAGTGCTCGACGAGCAAGAGCGCATGGCAAAGCTGTCGAGCGTGAAAGACAGCTGGACAGTCACCGGAGTGAAGCCGAAATATCACACCTATGTTGTGGTCATCGGTGAAAGTGCCCGACGCGATGCGTTAGGCGCGTTTGGCGGTCACTGGGATAACACGCCGTTTTCCAGCACCGTTAATGGCTACATTTTTACTGATTACATTGCTGCCAGCGGCTCCACGCAAAAATCGCTCGGCTTAACGCTAAACCGGGTCGTCGATAATAAGCCTCAGTTCCAGGATAACTTTGTCACGCTGGCCAACCGCGCGGGGTTCCAGACGTGGTGGTTTTCCAATCAGGGGCAGATCGGTGAATACGATACGGCAATAGCCAGCATCGCGAAACGGGCCGATGAAGTGCACTTCCTGAAAAACGGTGACTTCGAAGCCGATAAAAACACCCGTGATGAAGCCTTGTTGAAAATGACCGCTCAGGTGCTGGCCACCGAACGCACCCAGCCGCAACTGATTGTGCTGCATTTAATGGGTTCTCACCCGCAGGCCTGCGATCGTACTCAAGGGAAATATGACACGTTCGTCCAGTCGAAAGAGACCTCCTGTTATCTGTACACCATGACGCAAACCGACGATCTGCTGCGCCAGCTTTACGAGCAGTTGCGTAACAGCGGCAGTAGCTTCTCCATGGTCTATTTCTCCGATCATGGCCTCGCCTTTAAAGAGCGTGGAAAAGAGGTGCAGTACCTTGCCCATGACGACCAGTTCCAGCAGAACTTCCAGGTCCCCTTTATGGTACTGTCCAGCGATGACAAAGCGCATCGGGTGATTAAAGCCCGCCGCTCGGCGAATGATTTCCTGAGTTTTTTCTCACAGTGGACGGGGATCAGCGCGAAGGAAATTACCAACAGCTACCGCTTTATCTCTGAGAAAAAAGCCGGGCCAGTGTATATCACCAACTTTAAATTGCAGAAGGTGGACTACAACCATTTGGGCACTGATATCTTCGAGACCAAATAGTCCCCTTCCAGGCCGGATAAGGCATTTAGCCGCTATCCGGCACGAAATAATGTCTGATGCGCTGCGCTTATCAGGCCTGCAACGACACGCCTTCCTGTATTACAGGCAAAAAAAATCCGCCCCAGAAGGCGGATTTTTTATATCACCGAAGTGATTAGAAGCGGTAACCAACACCCGCGATCCAGGTACCTACGTCAACGCTACGAATACGGCTCTGCTCGTAAGAGAAGTCCAGAGCAACGTTTTCGATCGGGTTGAACTGCACACCGGCACCGTAAGAGAAACCGTAGTCGCTGGTGTCGTGTTTGTCAGCAGGCGTTGCTGCATCCTGGAATTTACCGTAGCCAACACCTACAACACCGTAGACGCTTGCCCAGTCATTCAGACGGTAAGCAGGACCTGCAGTGATGCCGTAGTATTGGGTTTTGTTGTAATCGCCAAACGAGTCGGTACGATCTTTTTCAGTGTAAGTGAAGGAACCGATCACGCCCAGCGGGCTGTTGTCCTGCTCATAACGATACTTCAGGTTGAAACCGTTCATTTTGTTCGCTGCGCCCTGAGCATCGCTCTGAGCGTAACCACCCGTAACGGTAGAAGTAGCAGCTACAGCGGTACCTGCGGAGAAAGCCAGAACAGCGGCCAGTGCTGAAAGACATGCAATTTTTTTCATAACCACCTCAAATGTGCTTCAAGTAAATCTTAAGTTTTAAATATACCAAAAACTGATGGGAAACTCTTTGCGATTCGCGATGTCTAACGGAGCTTTTCATGTAACAGAACATTTCAGAAACCCGCTATCTCTTTCAATTAACATCACTTTTCTAATGATTTATGCCATTATTGCGCGCACAACACGGCACATTCATCCAGATGATTCCTAATCGCGCAGATTATTAATCCATCGTTTTCATGCCATTGTACGGATCTCAGTAATTTTTTTTTCAACGAATACTCAACCAGCCGAGCGTATTTCCATTACACTCGCTGTTTTACTTTTCTATACACAAACTCACGCGCAACGCAGCAAATCTGCGGCGTCCTGTGGGGAAGGTGTGTAACCATCATTTGACAGGAGAAAGGATGCCGGGGTCGTCACGTAAAGCGCCAGTCTGGTTGCCTATTTTGGTTTTGCTGATAGCTATGTCCTCTATTCAAAGCGGCGCATCGCTGGCGAAATCGCTGTTCCCTCTCGTCGGTGCGCCAGGCGTTACTGCCCTGCGCCTCGCGCTGGGAACGCTCATCCTTATTGCATTCTTTAAACCCTGGCGTTTACGTTTTGCCAAAGCGCAACGTCTTCCCCTGCTGTTTTATGGTTTGTCTCTGGGTGGGATGAACTATCTCTTTTACCTGTCAATTCAGACTGTACCGCTGGGTATTGCCGTAGCACTGGAGTTTACCGGCCCGCTTGCAGTGGCGTTATTTTCCTCCCGACGCCCGGTAGATTTTATTTGGGTTGCTCTGGCCGTACTCGGACTTTGGTTCCTGCTGCCGTTAGGTCAGGACGTTTCTCACGTTGATTTAACCGGTGCCGCGCTGGCATTGGGGGCTGGTGCCTGCTGGGCTATCTATATTCTTACCGGGCAACGCGCAGGCGCAGAACATGGTCCGGCAACGGTCGCAGTAGGTTCATTAATCGCAGCGCTGGTTTTTGTGCCGATTGGCGTCATTCAGGCAGGTGATGCGCTGTGGCACTGGTCTATTCTCCCGTTGGGCTTAGCGGTAGCGGTCCTCTCAACTGCGCTTCCCTATTCGCTGGAAATGATCGCATTAACGCGACTGCCTACACGTACCTTTGGGACACTGATGAGTATGGAGCCTGCACTGGCGGCGGTGTCTGGGATGATTTTCCTCGGTGAAACGCTGACGTTTATCCAGACGCTGGCTCTGGGCGCGATTATTGCTGCGTCAATGGGCTCTACGCTCACCATCCGCAAAGACCCGCAAATTAAGCAAGTTGACGTGAATTAACCTGCCAATATTCTGCATGGTTTGCATAATCATGCAGAATATCTTGTTATCTATCCCCACTATTATTATCGCCCTTTACTTCCCCGTTGAAGCACGCTATTTATGCTGAGGCATAGCATTAACACAATAATAACATTCCATTGCACCAAAATAACTTATCATATTGATTTATAATCATATTTTATATTTT
>NZ_JANEWL010000179.1:0-3997 GCF_028069815.1 Citrobacter sp. Awk 2 | reverse complement strand
AAATAGAATAGATGACCAGCAGGTGTGCTGGTCGGAATGATTAATACTGGAAAATGGAAGTTTGTGGTACGGCAACACCGTGACACTGCCAGGACAGCGTGATTTTGGTATTCAAACACAGAGAACCGGCATAAACGCTGCAGGTCGCAACTGGCTGGCCAAATCCGACTGCACTGGCATAGCCCATGCGCTGACATTCTTTTGTCGCAGTTCCCTGAGCAACATAGTCGTCGGTACGTGCTGTTTGTAGCATGGCCTGGTTGTAAGTCAGACGAACCACGCCGGTAATGTTGCTGGCTTCGCTGACCTGAGCCTGCTTAGTGATGGTGCATCCCGTCAGCATGAGCGGTAAGAGGGCAAGAATAAAGGTCTTCATGAAATCGCTCTGAAAAATCGGTGATGCGCTATCCTGACATACATCACGGCTAATCAATGGCCTGAATAGCCAGAAGATCACCTGCGATTAATCACAACGACACCCTGTTTATGAGTCAAATCTGAAGGCTGGCGCAAAAACCGTGAGCATCTCGATATTTTATGAAACTTAATTTCATAAAATTTGAAAGCTGATTTACTAAATAGTAATGTGACTGAAATGTCATGACTTACGGCGGGCCCCCCGCGGCGCATTCAGGAGAGTACACAATGAAAATTGCATTGATGATGGAAAACAGCCAGGCAAGCAAAAACGCGATCATTCACCATGAACTTAAGTCTGTCGCGGATGAAAAAGGTTTTCCTGTGTTCAACGTCGGGATGAGCGACGAAAATGATCACCATCTGACTTACATCCATCTGGGCATCATGGCCAGCATTCTGCTCAATTCAAAAGCGGTTGATTTCGTTGTCACGGGCTGCGGTACGGGTCAGGGAGCCATGATGTCACTGAATATTCACCCCGGTGTGGTGTGCGGCTACTGCCTTGATCCCGCGGATGCGTTCCTGTTTGCGCAGATCAACAACGGTAATGCGCTCTCGCTGGCCTTTGCGAAAGGGTTTGGCTGGGGGGCTGAACTGAACGTCCGGTATATGTTTGAAAAAGCGTTTACCGGTCGTAATGGTGAAGGTTATCCGCCAGAGCGGAAAGACCCGCAGGTGCGTAATGCGGGGATTTTGAACCAGGTGAAAGCGGCAGTAGTAAAAGAAAATTATCTTGATACCCTGCGCGCTATCGATCCTGAACTGGTGAAAACCGCCGTTTCAGGTCCACGTTTCCAGCAGTGTTTCTTTGAAAACTGCCAGGACAAAGCGATTGAAGCCTTTGTCCGTGAAGTTATTGGCTAAACCCGGTTGGCCCGATAGTGTGAACTGAACTATCGGGCTTATCGACGTTTATTTGATACAGCGCTTCCTGCATCGCGGGTAAGCCGCAGCGTATCAACCATTCCTATCAGGCAAATCATGGCGATAGCGACGAATGCCAGCCGGAAACTGATGCCGGGTATCGCCCCCAGTGACCACCATTCACTCACTTGATCCCCGATGCGGATCCCGATAGCCGCCAACGAAATCCCTAATCCGACAGCCAGTTGCGTCGCTGTACTAAACAGCGTATTGGCATAGCTCATCTGCGATGCAGGAACATCCGCAAATGCCAACGTGCTGACACCGGTAAACTGAATTGAGCGAAAAACGCCGCCCAGATACAGCACCAGTAAAATTACCCATACGGGAGTTTGCGGTGTGATCAGCGCACAGGCCAATAGCGCCAGCACATTAAGCGCGCCGTTTATCAGCAGCAGCTTTTTAAAGCCTAACCAGCGTATTAACGGGGTAGTCGCGGGTTTAATCGTCAGGTTGCCAACAAACACGGCCAATACCAGGGAACCGGCATGAAAAGCATTCATACCAAAACCAACCTGAAACATCAGTGGCAACAGAAAGGGTACCGCACTGATAGAAGCACGAAACAGAGAACCGCCGTACATCGTGACACGAAATGTAGGAACGCGCATGGCATCCAGACGAATCATCGGCCACGCGGTTTGGCGAAAATGACGCAGGGCAAACAGGAACGTGGCGATTCCAAGTACCAGAAGTCCCGCAGTTAACCAGCCCTGCGGCTGTTGGGTTCCCAGCAGTTCCATCGCATATACCAGACTGACCATCGCGACCGATGTGGCAATAAAACCGGGAAAATCGAACGGGCGACGTTCGTCATCATGAATATCCGGGATAAAACGCAGCGCCAGCGCTATCGCCAGCAACCCCAGTGGCACATTAATAAAGAAGATCCAGCGCCAGTTGGCATAACTGGTAATAAATCCGCCCAAGGGGGGGCCAATTATGGGGGCCACTAAGGCAGGCCAGGTCAGGGTGGCGATCGCGGTGATCAACTGATGTTTAGGCGTGGTACGCAGAACGGCGAGGCGGCCGACCGGCACCATGAGTGCCCCCCCGACACCCTGTAAAATGCGCATTGCCACAAAACCTTCAATGCTGGTGGCGAGTCCGCATAAGACTGAGGCGAAGGTAAAGATCGCCAGTGCCAGGGTAAACACTTTTCGGGCACCAAAACGATCGGCAATCCAGCCACTGGCAGGGATGAGAACCGCCAGCGTAATCAGATAAGCACTGATGCCGATGTTCAGATCAACGGCCTGCACGCCGAAACTTTTTGCCATATCGGGCAGGGCCGTCGCAATCACCGTGCCATCGATGAACTCCATAAAGAAGGCCCCGGCGACCAGTAGTGCAGCCGGAGAAAGACCCCGCTTATTTTCAACCGCTAAATGTTCACTCATGTTGTGCTTGCCATCTCAAACGAAATTAACTGGAGCTGTTTTTTTATTTTCAGCGCGGCTGTACTGCTTTCGCCGCTACCGTTTCGAGCGCTGAATGGGTACTATGACGACCTTTCTATAAGGAGCTCACTATGTCCCAAACACTGAATGCCGATCAGGAACTGCTCTCGGACGTTGTTGCCTGCCAGTTGGTTATCAAGCAAATCCTGGATGTTATTGATGTTATTGCCCCGGTAGAAGTGCGGGAAAAAATGTCCAGCCAACTGAAAAGCATCGACTTTTCCAGCCATCCCGCGGGGGCTGATCCCGTTACGATGCGCGCAATTCAAAAAGCGGTTGCGTTGATCGAGCTGAAATTCACCCCGCAGAATGAGTCTCACTAAAATAAACCGTTGTTTCAGGTTTTAGAAAGGTTTTTTTGCGCCTCTCAGAACGGGAGGCGCAGATTTGTCGCGATCGGATATCAGTGATGTTGGTAGTTTACGACGTTTAGCAAATGCTTATCCGTTTGTGCCATACACAATCCAGCGCGTTTAGCGCTACGAACTTCATCAAGAATCGTTTGTAACAGCACGCCATCCTGCTGCTGTTCTTTTTCCAGATCATGAAGAAAATCAACGGTTGGCGCGTCGTTCAATGCTTCGGCTTCATCCGTCAAACGCGACAGCGTACGCGAACGCTGTTGATAATCTTCCAGCGTTTTCTGAAACAGTTCTTCAAGCGAAGTTAGCTCATCACCGGGAACATCGATGGCCTTGACGATGGGGTTAGCCCCTGCGCTTTTCATAAAATTAAACATACGCATCATTTGCGTCACGTTACCCTGCGCCTGAGTGCGCAGAAACGTCGCGGTGCCTGTCAGGCTGTGTTCGTAGCACCATTCACTGAGGTGAAGGTAGAGATTCGATGCGTAAAACTCAAGGTTCATTTGCGTGTTGAGTTTGTGAACAATTCCAACTGCAGCCATATCAATATCCTTATTTCCAGAAAGGAGAAGTACGTCACCAACGCCAGTACAACGGGCTGCCGTTGCACTTCACATCTACGTACGAGTAATACTGTTAGCAGAAAAAATCCGTTCCGCCGGTCCTTTAGATGATCACGAATTATATTCGCTTCCGATCGTGAATCAGCATAGCGCGTGCTTGGCATTAAGAAAATCCTTAAAACGGCCTATTTATGTTTTTTTACATATTGGTATAGCAATATTCTTGGCTATGCCATTTGTGTATATAATGGGTGTGAATGTAATT
>NZ_JANEWL010000178.1:0-4091 GCF_028069815.1 Citrobacter sp. Awk 2 | reverse complement strand
ATCCAGATGTATTCACAATAAAAAATACATTATTTAAATTCATTCCCTGAGATAATTTTAACTGCATTAATAAAAGCTTAAGAAACACGTCCCAATCACAACAACTATGCGTGTATGGAGAAGGTCTGTCAGATTAGTTATATTGTTGCTTAGACGCGATACCCTAAATAGCTGCGCGGAAGGACTGATATCACTGAGCCCGGGCCGTGAACGCAAATGGCCATTTGAACAAATTTGTACTCTGCTGAAAGCGACGTACTCCGCTGCATACTGTCGCCGTGAGCGCGGGTGATGGCATAACAGAGGAAAAAATGTCACTCTTCCGCAGAGGTGAAATATGGTACGCGTCCTACTCGACACCGGGCGGGAAGCGAATTAAGGAAAGCCTTGGGACTTCCGACAAGCGGCTCGCTACTGAGCTACATGACAAGCGCAAAGCTGAATTGTGGCGAGTAGACCAGCTTGGGGATTTCCCCGATGTAACGTTTGACGATGCCTGTATGCGATGGCTTGAGGAAAAGGCAGAGAAGAAATCACTGAAGGATGACCGCAGCCGTATGGCTTTCTGGCTGGCGCATTTTGAGGGGATCAGGTTAAAGGATGTGACCGAGCAAAAGATTTACTCAGCAGTGAACAAGATGAGCAACCGCAAGCAGCTTGAGATATGGAAAATCAAAGCTGCAGCGGCGCAGAAGAATGGAGAACCAGCGCCAGTCTATTCAGCTAAACCGGTAACCACCTCCACCAAGGCCAAACATCTGGCGTTGATGAAGGCAATTCTGCGGGCGGCAGAACGCGACTGGAAATGGCTGGAGAAAGCGCCGGTAATAAAGGTTCCATCGGTGCGCAATAAACGCGTCCGGTGGCTTGAAGCAGATGAGGCGAAAAGGCTGATTGATGAATGTCCGGAGCCACTTAAATCGGTTGTTAAGTTTGCGCTGGCAACCGGCCTGCGTCGCTCGAACATCATCAATATGGAATGGCAGCAGATCGACATGCAGCGTCGTGTTGCCTGGGTAAACCCTGAAGACAGCAAGTCAAACCGCGCTATTGGCGTAGCGCTGAATGACACCGCTTGTAAGGTTTTGCGTGACCAGATTGGCAGTCATCATAAATGGGTGTTCGTGCATACGAAAGAAGGCATCCGGCCTGATGGGTCAAAGACGCCAACCGTGAGGAAGATGCGTGTCGATGATCAGCGGGCATGGAATGCAGCTTGCCGCCGGGCAGGAATTGAGGATTTCCGCTTCCACGACCTGAGACACACATGGGCCAGTTGGCTAATTCAGTCCGGAGTTCCGCTTTCTGTTCTGCAGGAAATGGGAGGATGGGAGAGCATCGAGATGGTGCGCCGATACGCTCACCTTGCGCCGAACCATTTAACGGAACACGCGAAGCAAATTGACTCGATTTTTAGTGATGATGTCCCAAATATGTCCCACTTGGGAAATGAGGAAATTGCAGAA
Organism: Citrobacter sp. Awk 2; assembly: GCF_028069815.1. NCBI lineage: Bacteria > Pseudomonadati > Pseudomonadota > Gammaproteobacteria > Enterobacterales > Enterobacteriaceae > Citrobacter > Citrobacter sp. Awk 2. The sequence continues at coordinate 2,625 of NZ_JANEWL010000178.1, read as the reverse complement.
AATAGGTAACTTACTGAAATATAATGGTACGCCCTGTAGGATTCGAACCTACGACCTACGGCTTAGAAGGCCGTTGCTCTATCCAACTGAGCTAAGGGCGCATAGAGAAGTGATGACTTCATGCAGATGAAACGCGTGAATTATACGGTCAGCGCCTGCTGAGTCAATGCCTTTTGTTCCGGTTGCTGACGAAGTGTACGAATGTTGTTTTTTCTGGTCGTTCATGGGGTTCCAGGAAATCACCTGGTAACAACTCAGCCAGCATAATGCGGGATTTAAGGTTACAAGTATTTAGAAACTTAATGATTTTGCTTAACATTCCCCAACCACTTCCCTGCAGTTCAGGACCTCGTCAATGTTAAGTATCGCTATCAAGGAAGAAAATAGTCATTTCGAACATGGGCTGAAAATCATCATCTCCCGCCTGGCAAATCAGTGGCATCAGGACATCTGCTTTTTACCTACCGAAGATATCGATCGCGCAGACATCGCCTTTATTTCGCTGGATGACGATTGGCTCAGTGCAGGATGTTATCAGGTTCCCATCCACACCAGACGCCAACATCGGGTGATCATCTGCAACGGAGGCGATAAGGATAAGCTGATGTTTCGCCCCTGCCTGTATATGCTGCCGCTGATCTATCGGGAAGATAATGTGGAAGCGATAACCCAAAAACTGATCCTAATTCTGCAAAAACGCGCGCTCCGCCACAGTGTGCCTGCAACCGTCTGCCATTTCTGTACCACCCGCAACTTTTCGGTGGAGGAACGCCAGTTCTTAATGCTACTTGCCAGCGGTAACACGCTCGCTGAAACGGCACATCTTCTCTCCATCAGCGATATACAGGCCAGAGCAACTCGCCGCCGTATTATGAAAAAGCTGGATGTGAAAAATGATCAGCAATTTTTAAGGTATATCAGGGCACACCTGAGTTTTCTGCAACAGTAGAGTGGGCCTTGCTGTCGGGCATTTTATTGAGAAATGTCTCATCATCAATTAAGTATCGGCACCTACTGTACCTAACCGCATGCTGCCAGAATACCCTATGTATATTATTTCCGGGGAAACAAATAGACATACTCGGTAATATTTGCTCTGACGCCAGGGGGGATATCGTGGCACCGAGCCTGTTATTATGGAATGATAAATCTGAGCACTCTGTCTTTACCGCCAAAAACAGCGATGCAGAACCCCTGCAATTCGCACTTAAATTCGAGCCCATTGTCAATTTGTCTACCGCGTTGAGATACGGTTGTGAGGTTCTCACACATCTTCCCGCGAATATAAACAGTGAAAAATATTTTCACCAACTGTCGGTTCAACATCGACTGCATCTGTTTTATCAGCAAATTGACAAAATTAAGTGCTATCAACAGGGTCTGCGCTACTCATTGAATTTACCGATGCAAGCCTTCCTGAGTTGGCCGTTATTCCATTCTTTGATTACGCCCTCTCCATCCAGCTTGATTATCGAAATACAAGATCCAAATACGTTTTATTCTTTAAGTACACCTCAGCGGACGATCATCTATGGCGTAATTCAACATCTTGAAGACCATGGTATCCCAATATGGCTGGATGACGTCAATGAGAAACTGCTGGGCGCATTCACCGCAGCCAACTGGCATTTGTCAGGGGTGAAATTGGATAAAAATACGTTCTGGACACTTAGCCATGTGCCGGAAAAACTCCGCCAGGTTATTCAGATGGGGCGCGCAATCGCCGGGCTGGTGGTCGTTGAAGGAATCGAAACGCAAAAACAGCAGGAAATTGCCCTGCGCGCTGGCGCAAATTTGGGTCAGGGATATTTGTGGCCAGCAATTTATCCAGAGCAGGCGCAATAGATACGGACAGGGAAAAAGGAAGGATGCGCAGTGTAAAACGCCGGGAACGGCATCGCCGTTTACGAAACGCCCACTGTACCTGGCAATATGATCACTGTGCACCGCAAGAATTTGACAGAATTGAGTATCTGGCTCAAAAACTTGATTACACATTACCGGGCGACACGATATCTCAAGCAATTATCACAACAGACAACTATCTCGGCTACACGCTTAATCGCTATTTATTTTCTGGTACACACACAGCCATCTTCCAGACGATTGAATCGGCCCTACCACTGTTGAAGGAGTCTGAAGTTAGTCAGTTAGTGGTTGATATGGATGGTGCATCAAGCTCATATTTCGATGTTCTGGAATATCTTCGCCGACTCATTAAAGAGCAGAGTAACATTCAAATTTTCATATTACTTCCCAGTCGCCACGAAGCGCTCAGGCACTTTATTGCGATGGCTGGGCCATTTGATATCCTGCCGCGCCGCCAGCGCCTCCCGGAGATGCGCCATGCTTTATTATCGATAAAGCAGGATCATATTCACTCCGGGTACATAAATCAGGCTGATTGGGCGATGATCTCATTACTCTTGCAAGGTAAATCATTAAAGAAGATCGCTCTCGTGCAGGCCCAACCCTATCACCGCATTATCTATCGCCTGAACCAACTGATCACACGGCTGGGGTTGCCACATCGTCAACATTTTTTGCATCTGATACATCGCCTGAGCGTTACCTCTCCCCATTTAATTTAACACCCTAACCCTCTGTGATATAAGAATTTATAGG
>NZ_JANEWL010000177.1:0-4113 GCF_028069815.1 Citrobacter sp. Awk 2 | reverse complement strand
CGGTGGTCACCGCCTTGTACAGGTACGGACTGGACGAATCGATTTCCTTGGTGAACAGGAACGGGGTGTGGATACGGGTACCGGTCAGCTTGCCGGTGTTGTTGTCGGTCGGGATGTACAGGTTATGCTCCTGCGCAACAACCTCGATGCTGCCTTCACGATCCTGAACGTCAACAGACCCTTTGATGTCCGCGCCGCCGTCGTCTTTCAGCCACAGATAAACAGGAATTGCCATCGGATTTACTCCATTAATGTTGAGAAACGTCATCATCCTGCGATAACGCTGAGGGTTTGCCCGGTATCTGGCAGGCACTGGCCTGCGGTACCAGACTGATTTCGACACGGCGGTTGAGCACACGGCCCTCCGGGGTGTCATTGGTTGCGATCGGACGGCTTGCGCCATAGCCCTGCACCGCAAAACAGCTTTCCGGCACGTCACCGGTGTCCCGCATCCAGTCGCGCACCGCTTCAGCACGTTTCTGTGACAGCGCCTGGTTCAGTTGCGCATTCCCGGTGTTATCCGTGTGGCCTGCGACCACAATCAGCCAGCCCGGCTTCGCCTTAATGCCGACCAGCGAGTTCACCAGCATTTTGGTGGAGCCGGTTTTGAGGTCGTATTTACCCGAATCGAACAGCGACATGCTGTCGAGGCGAATGGTTTTCGGGCCCTGAATGATTTTTTTAATGACCGGTGGAGGCGGGGGCGGAGGTGCCCAGTCGCTGACGGCGGCCTCAACGTACGGAATCAGGCGCAGCCCCTGATACAGACCCAGGCGATAACGCAGTGGCTCCCCACGGCGCTGCCAGTCGTCCAGAAATGCACCATCAGCCCTAAGGCGCTGCTGCGCCCGCAGTTTCGGTGCCACAGGATTCCCCGCCAGTTGGTGATACAACGCAAGGTGATCGCCAACATTACGAATGAGGCGCTGGTTGTTCATCCAGGACGCCAGCATGGCCAGCGCGAGGAAAATTCCGCCCAGTAGTCCGGCATGACGCCAGAACACCATTCGGCGGCTGACGCCGCGCCGGCGTGGTAACGCTGGCAACAGCTGCTCAGGCAATGGCAGTAGCGCTGTGGTCTCGGCCGTATCCGGTGGCAGCGACGTCACAGAAGTGATGTGTTGTTGCCAGATATTGCCCGCGGCACCGCTCACCGACACCATGCACATGCCCTGTACGCAGAGTTTCATCATCGGTAGTTCACCCAGCCGTACCGACAGCAGGTCATTCACCGCGCGGTTCTGCCAGGCAAGCAGGCTGTCCAGCCACAGACCCAGACTCAGACGAGAAAGTCGCCCGTCAGATCCACTATCCCGGGTCCACTCCGTCAATGACACATTGCCCTGACCGGGCTGATACACCTGAATACCGCTTCGCTGGCTTACAGTGGTAAACCAGACGGGTTCGGGCTCCGCGCAGACCGCAGGGGGCGATACCCAGGTCACGGTCCACAGCGGGGGAATCGTGCCAAACGCCGCACGGCACTGGACCACAGCACGCTGCCAGCCCCGCAGAGACTGGGTAAAATTATCACCGGATGTGTGCTGTTCAGGTACCACCGCCAGCATGACGGAGATTTGAGATACCAGAGCCGGGCGCGCCAGACTCAGGTGTTGGGCAAAGAGTGGCAGCTGTTCCGCATCTTTCACCCACAGATACCATCCCTGCCGGGTTTCCCGATGGTGGGAGCCAGACACAAACAGTGGAGCGTTATCCCCACAGACCAGGATCACCGCCCCCTGAAAGTCTTCCGGGGGCAGGTTTTCATCCACAATCTCCCGGGCAGCGGCCGCTCGCGCCTGAGAAGCCCAGCTCTGACGCCAGAACATCACCCCGGACACCAGAACAGCCAACAGGCTAAGTGCCAAACGGCTACCTGTAGACAGTGGCCAGAATCCGAGAATGAGCCACAGCGCCAGTACAGCCCCCAGAGCAGTTAACAGACTTCGATACGCATCCCGCATCGCTTACCCCGGCCTGACGGTCTGGCTTACCAGATCGGTAAGCGAAGACGAAAGAAAGAACCAGAGCGCCGCCAGGGCGACAGCGGCCACAACCCAACTCAGCCAGTACCAGCGACGGCCACTATGCAGACGTGAAGCGCGTGCAACAATGGGGGCGTCCTGCACCACCGTGAAGGCCGGCACCCGTTCCGCGAGAACGCGAACAATATCTTCCCGACGCTCATCATCCTGGGCACGATACTGACCCACGAACCCCAGTTGCAGAGTCCGGTACATGCAGGTCAGGACGGCGGCGTCAGGGGCGGTTTCTTTCAGCAGGTTTCGGATCCTTTCCCATAAATCCTCACCGGCATTAAGGGTGCCAAAGAAATGCGCCTGTAGCGGGTCACGGTGCCAGATCAAATAGCCATCATCGGTGGTTCCCCGGTTCATCACGCTTTCATCAAGCAGTGCGCACAGGGCATACACCATATGGTCACGGCTGATATCGCTGTAACCTGCCTCCGTGAGCGCCGCTTTTGCCTCCAACACCAGATGGCAGGCCCGACGATAGAGCCCTTCCCCATCACGGACTTCCTGACCGCCTCGCAGTTGGCTGGCCATCAGCCACCCCGGGTAAAAAATACGTTCTGTCTGGCTGAGTTCGGATTTATTCATGAGCGCAGCACCGCAAAGAGTTCAAGTTTCACATCCCCCAGTGAGCGCGGGGTATAGAAGGTGCAACTGCCCATCTCAAGCATCGCGCGACCCGCATCAGTACTCAGATCCAGCGAGAAATACTGATTCTCAAGACGTAACGGGATAGCGGCCGGAACATGCGTCAGAGGTTTGATAACCATTCCGCTCAGGGCCACATTCACCACGTCCGACACATCATCAAAGCTGCCCGCTTTACACAGCTGCGGGAATCTCGTCTGAAGCTCATGGTTCGGCATGGAGGAGCGTACGGAGAGGTAGAAATCCGCCCCTTCGCGCAGGCGCGCATCGTGCAGAGCACCTTTCCAGATCTGATCCTGATGCTCCAGATGGATACTCACCACTCGAGACGGCAAACTCGCTTCCAGCAGCTTATCGAGCAGTGCCAGCAACGGCGGGAATACCCGCTCCGGTGCATCGTGCTGATAAGCAGGAATGTCCCCAGCATCGTGCTCCAGTGAGAAGGTCAGCAGGCTGCCTGCCAGACGTGCCAGTTCGCAGTACATCAGTTCTGGATGACGCTCCGACGTCTGCAGCAGTTCCATCAGTACCGGCTCGGCGCTATTCAGGGCATTGAGCAGCCAGAACAGGGAGACATCCGCGACCGCAAAGTCGGCCATCCGCTCATTGCTTTCACGGCGCATGGCCATCAGACGCTTACGTCGTGCCTGTAGGCGGACCAGCAGGTCACCCAGTTCAGTGGTCAGCCACGGGCTCGCGGCAACAGACAGCATCGGCGGGATAAAGGCCGGGTCTCGGCTCCACTGCCCCTGCACATTACGCACCAGGCGGGTCACCGGACAGGTCAGATAAGCGGAGTTTTCCTGCGTAGACAAACGAAGCGTGATGGCATTACGCAGAATGGCGAGTTCCCCACTTTCATGCCCGGCCAGTTCCTGAACCACAACACGCTCAGCTTTCCAGCGACGCGGGCGCTCACTGTCCTGGCCGTTATCGAGGTTGCCGCCACTGGCGCTCAGTAACGGCAGGGCAACAACCACTTCAACGGTTTCAGAGCCACTTGCGGTGGAAAAATCACAGACTGGCGGAAGGTTATCGGCCAGTTCGGTATCAACAAGGGTACCATCCTGAAAGCGCACCACCAGACGGGTGGCATTCAGGCGCGCGAGTGCCAGTGCAGCGTCATCAAACTCTGCCGCAACCACGCCCCAGGGATGAGAAATACCCATCCGGGCGACCATGTCGGCAACGTGTCCATTCCAGCGAGCCTGCTGCTGGAACTGTTGCGGGGCCAGAGCAGCCCCATCCTCCCAAAGTGGGCGGTAAATTTTCATCCCTGGTTTCCCCTCGCCTTACGATTTGGCTTTCGGCATCTGGGAAACCAGTGACAGGTTGACGTCCATGCCTTCCACCTGGAAGTGCGGGATGGCGTACAACTTCACGCGGAAGAACCCCGGGTTATCCTCGATATCCTCCACAACGACCTTCGCGT
>NZ_JANEWL010000176.1:0-4212 GCF_028069815.1 Citrobacter sp. Awk 2 | reverse complement strand
ATCTGTGAATGTATATTGTTCTTTGTTTTTCTGTCGCTATTACATCGCCATGTAATAGCGAGGGTGGAAATTAAACAGAAATTTAATTTTTTGGTAGATCTGTCGCGTAATTGACTATGTGATAATTCAAAGGAGTTGGAATGAAAAGAACTGTCGTTGCCAGCATGATCGGATTGGCTCTATGTGCCGGGAGTGCATTATCAACCGTACAAGCCGCTGCGGATAAACGCCCTAACTTAGTCATCATTCTTGCAGATGATTTAGGTTATGGCGATCTGGCGACTTATGGCCATCGAATCGTTAAAACGCCTAATATCGACAAACTGGCTCAGGACGGGGTGAAATTTACCGATTATTATGCGCCAGCTCCTCTGTGTTCTCCCTCTCGAGCTGGGTTGCTTACTGGCCGAATGCCGTTTCGTACAGGGATTCGCTCCTGGATCCCTGAAGGCACTAATGTTGCGTTAGGTCGAAATGAACTGACTATTGCTAACTTGCTGAAGCAACAGGGCTACGATACGGCGATGATGGGTAAGCTGCATCTTAATGCTGGTGGCGACCGTACTGACCAACCACAGGCAAAAGATATGGGCTTTGACTATGGTCTGGTCAATGCTTCCGGCTTTGTGACCGATTCTACGTTGGATAATGCCAAAGAACGTCCACGCTATGGCACCGTGCATCCCACTGGGTTTGTGCGTAATGGCAAATCGATTGGCAGAGCGGACACCTATAGCGGCGAACTGGTCAGCTCCGAAGTTGTGAACTGGCTGGATAATAAGAAAGATGATAAACCGTTCTTTCTATATGTTGCGTTTACAGAGGTTCACAGCCCACTGGCTTCACCCCAAAAATACCTTGATATGTACTCGCAATACATGAGTGATTATCAAAAACAGCATCCGGATCTGTTCTATGGTGACTGGGCAGATAAACCGTGGCGCGGTACGGGAGAGTATTACGCTAACATCAGCTATATGGATGCTCAGGTCGGTAAAGTGATGGATAAGATCAAGGCGATGGGCGAAGAAGATAACACCATTGTCATCTTTACCAGCGATAACGGACCGGTAACCCGCGAGGCACGTAAAGTGTATGAGCTGAATCTGGCGGGTGAGACCGATGGCTTGCGTGGCCGTAAAGATAACTTGTGGGAAGGTGGGATCCGCGTTCCGGCAATCATCAAATATGGCAAACATATTCCACAAGGGATGGTCTCTGATACGCCGGTTTACGGTCTTGATTGGTTGCCGACGTTGGCCAACATGATGAATTTCAAACTCCCAACAGATCGTTCCTACGATGGGCAGTCTCTGGTGCCGCTGCTTGAGCAGAAAACGTTAAACCGTGAAAAACCGCTGATCTTCGGTATTGATATGCCATTCCAGGACGACCCTACCGATGAGTGGGCTATGCGTGATGGTGACTGGAAAATGATCATCGATCGTGAGAATAAGCCGAAGTATCTCTATAACCTGAAACAGGATCGGTTTGAAACGCTTAACTTGATTGGCAAACAGCCTGATATTGAAAAACAGATGTACGGTAAATTCCTGAAGTACAAAAAGGATATTGATAACGATTCATTGATGAAAGCTCGAGGCGAGAAACCGACTCCGGTCACCTGGGGCTAACCGGATAATAATAAAAATACAGTGTATGCCACTTAGGGCTATGCCCGCCTGGCTCAGCACTTTGGTGCTGGGCTGGGTTCTTTTATTTATGGACCTTCGCGATGTACAGGAAAAGTTGCCAGGTAATGATTAAGCCGACAGGGTCGGTATGCAATCTGGACTGTAAATACTGCTTTTACCTGGAGAAAGAAAAACTGTATCCAGACAGAAAAGGTAATTACAGGATGTCAGATTCCATGCTGGAATTATTCATCAAACAACACATTGCCGCACAGGATGTGGATGAAGTCATTTTTGCATGGCAAGGTGGAGAACCGACACTGATGGGGCGCGCATTTTATCAGCGAGCGGTTGAGTTTCAGCAACATTACGCGAGAGGGAAGAGCATTGTTAATACTTTCCAGACGAACGGTATTTTAATCGATGATGAATGGGCTGTTTTTTTCCGGCAGAATGATTTCCTGGTCGGGATCTCTGTTGATGGTGATGCCGCGCTACATGATGAATGGCGTGTGACTCGTTCGGGTAAACCGACGCACAGAAAAGTTGAACAGGCCATTGAATGTCTGGTACGCCATGGCGTCGAATTTAATACACTGACGGTTGTTAATCACACTAATATGCGTTTCCCACTGCAGGTCTATCAATACCTGAAAAGTATTGGCAGCCGATATATGCAATTTATCCCGCTCGTTGAACGATGCAGCGCTAGCGAGGATGGCAGGTTGGCACATCCTGATGATAAACAGATAACCATGATGCCGTGGTCTGTTGATTCCCTTCAGTTCGGCCACTTCCTCAATGCCATTTTTGATGTCTGGATCCGTGAGGACATTGGTAATATTGGCATACAACTCTTTGAGCAGACGCTTGGGGCCTGGTGTGGGCTACCTCCGCAAGTCTGCGTGTTTGCTCCCACATGCGGTAGTGCGTTTGCGATGGAAATGAACGGTGATGTCTATAACTGCGATCACTTTGTCTATCCACAGTACAAGTTGGGAAATATTCAGCATACGACGCTACGCGCAATGAACAATAGCGAGCAGAACCGGCAATTCGGCAATGATAAAAACCGTACAATGGCGCAAGAATGCTACTCCTGTCAGTGGCAATTTGCCTGCCATGGGGGATGCCCCAAACACCGTTTTTTACCTTCGGCCTCAGGGATGTTGAATCAGAACTATTTATGCGCTGGTTATCAGGCATTTTTTGCCCATACAGCATTGGCGATGGGGGCGATGAAGACGCTCTGTGAAAATAATATTTCACCCGCAGAGATAAAAACAATATTTGTATGACAGTAATATTCGCAGGGAGTGAATATGTTTTTCCAAATCAATGTCGATGCTTGTAAAACGCCTGAGTGCAAAAATATGGGTATCCTCAACAGCCCGGATTATTTGGTGCAAGGTAAGGACATTTTGTGCAGAGAATGTGGATTCTCATTCCCGGTCATTTCTGAACGTTCGCTCAATCTCTTCCGTATGTCGGCTAACCTGCCCTGGAGAGGGCTAATTAAGGCTTGTCCTGGTTGTGGCAGTTCGTCATTGAAAAAGTACGGTTTTTCCGCCCAGGGAGAGGCCCGACTGTACTGTCTTCAGTGTCATAAAACCTTTGTTTTCCTTGGTCGGCATAAAGCGGATGTCCGCCAGGAAAGCCTTGCCAGACTTATCCTGGAAGGTGCCTCATTGGCAGATATCAGAACGACGCTTTTATTAGACAGCACAGGACTGAACCGTGCATTACAAAAATTATCTCGCAGCGTAAATCAATCCGAACGAGAATTCACATTTCCAGCATTCGATTTGGCCATGAGCACACGCGCTTTTCGGGTTAAATTTAACGGTGGCGACCACAGCCTGTATGTTCTGGTTACGGCAGAGGAAAACAGTGGTAGAGTTATTGCTGTGACAACCAATTATTCCACTCAGGCTGTAGAAGAAGAATATCAGTATATTTCTGACTATGAAGAACGCCTACCATCCGGCACGCTAGCGCATCTTGTCCAACGTAAAGAACTCATGACAATGCGACGAAACACATTATTTGATGTGGATTATGGTCCCGCCGCGTTGCACAAAAACGATCCCGGAATGTTGGTAAAACCCGTCCTCCCTGCATATCGACATTTTGAGTTGGTCAAAGAACTTACAGATGAACGAACCCTTAATGTTCAGCACTACATTGATCATGAATGTTTTATATTAGGGGGATGTATGATGGCGAATTTGAAATCTATTCGACAAAGTCGTTGTCATATCTCATTTGTAAGAGAAATGGGTGACTTGCCATCGGATGCAAACTTTCCCTATCGTGTATTTCGTAGCGGTGGAATACGTAATAATGTCTGGCGTTCTTTTTCGTCTCGCGGTTATGCTAAAGCCGTATGTAATCTAACAGGGAATAAAAAAACGAGTATGCTGCGTTATGCAACCCTAACCGGAGCAACAAAATTCATCCAGTTTTTACAGGTACATCCATTTTTCTTACAACTCAGTCGTTTGTCGCCAGCAAATGTCACAATGGTATTGAATTACTTAAAGTTTGAATATAACAAAAACATCACACTATAACATAT
>NZ_JANEWL010000175.1:0-4232 GCF_028069815.1 Citrobacter sp. Awk 2 | reverse complement strand
GATTTAAGGTGGGGAATCTGTAACGATCCTATTTTAGGCCGTGACTTGTAAATAAAACATTTTTATTACAAATACAACGAAAAATAAGTTTCGGTTAACGTCGGTGAGGAAAAAACATGTCGGAAAAGAAAAATAAAACACGGTTTCCTTTTTTTCGCAGCCTGGCGTTTCCGTTGCGTATCTTTCTACTCATTCTGGTCGTTTCTGTTTTTATCATCGCGGCATTAGCACAATACTTTACCGCCAGCTTTGAAGATTATCTGGCAACGCATGTTCGTGATATGGCAATGAATCAGGCGAAAATTATCGCCTCGAACGACAGCATTATTACTGCTGTGAAGCACCGTGATTACAAGCGCCTGGCAACGATAGCGGATAAGTTGCAGAGCGGGACTGACTTTGACTATGTGGTTATCGGTGATACCCACTCGATCCGTCTTTATCACCCTAATCCGGATAAAATTGGCTACCCCATGCAGTTCACCAAACCCGGCGCACTGGAGAAAGGGGAAAGCTACTTTATTACCGGTAAAGGGTCTATCGGGATGGCGATGCGCGCCAAAACCCCTATCTTTGATGATGATGGTAAAATCATCGGTGTTGTCTCAATTGGCTACCTGATCAGTAAAATCGACAGCTGGCGCTCGGATTTCTTACTTCCGATGGCAGGGGTGTTCATTCTATTGTTACTGGTGCTTATGTTACTTTCCTGGTTTTTTGCCGCCCATATTCGACGCCAGATGTTGGGTATGGAACCCAAACAAATCGCGCGGGTAGTACGTCAGCAGGAGGCGCTGTTTAGCTCAGTATACGAAGGCTTAATTGCTGTTGACCCTGAAGGGTGCATTACGGCGATAAATCGCAGTGCGAGAAAAATGCTGGGGCTCTCGTCGCCTGGACGTAAGTGGTTGGGTAAGCCGATTGCGGAAGTCGTTCAGCCAGCAGATTTTTTTACCCAGCAGATTGCGGAAAAGCGCCAGGATGCGATGGTTAACTTTAATGGGTTGAGTGTTATTGCTAACCGCGAGGCTATCCGCTCAGGTGATGAACTGCTCGGAGCTATCATCAGCTTTCGTAGCAAAGATGAAATTGCGACCCTGAATGCCCAGTTAACACAAATCAAACAGTATGTAGAAAGTCTGAGAACGCTACGTCATGAACACCTGAACTGGATGTCCACCATCAATGGTCTGCTGCAAATGAAAGAGTATGACCGGGTGCTGGCCATGGTTCAGGGAGAGTCGCAGGCGCAGCAGCAACTCATTGATAGTCTGCGCGGTGCTTTCGCCGATCGTCAGGTTGCAGGCCTGCTGTTTGGCAAGGTACAGCGTGCACGGGAACTGGGCCTCACAATGAGCATTGTCCCTGGCAGTCAACTGCATAAACTTCCTGAGGGGTTGGATAGCACAGAGTTTGCAGCAATTGTTGGCAATCTGCTTGATAATGCGTTTGAAGCCAGTTTGCGTACCCAGCAGGGTAATAAGGTCGTTGAACTCTATCTGAGTGATGAGGGCGATGAGGTGATCATTGAAGTCGCCGATCAAGGTTGTGGCGTACCGGAAGCATTGCGCGAAAAAATATTTGAACAGGGTGTGAGCACTCGTACCGATGAACCAGGCGAACATGGCATCGGTTTGTATCTGATTGCAAGTTATGTGAGGCGCTGTAATGGGGTGATTACGCTCGAAGATAACTCCCCCTGCGGTACCTTATTTTCTTTATTTCTTCCGAAAGTGAAAAAAAACAATGACGGAACCATTAACGCTGTTGATCGTTGAGGATGAAACGCTACTGGCGGAAATGCATGCTGAATATATCCGCCATATACCCGGTTTTAGCCAGATATGGTTGGCGGGTAATCTTGAGCAAGCAAGGATGATGATTGAGCGCTTCAAGCCTGGTTTGATTCTTCTGGATAACTACTTGCCGGATGGCAAGGGCATAACGCTGTTACACGAGCTGACTCAGGCACGCTACCCTGGCGGCGTGGTGTTTACCACGGCGGCCAGTGATATGGACACGGTCTCAGAAGCCGTACGCAGCGGGGCGTTTGATTATCTGGTTAAACCCATAGCCTACGAGCGACTGGGGCAGACGCTTACCCGGTATCAGCAACGCAGAAGAATGCTGGCCGGTAATGACAGTGCCAGCCAAAAACAGATTGATGAAATGTTTAATGCATATGCGCGCGGTGAGCCGAAAGGGGATTTGCCGACGGGGATCGACGCGCTAACGCTGAATGCAGTACTGAAGTTGTTTGCTGACCCGACGGTACATCATACTGCGGAAACGATCGCCCAGGCGCTTACCATCAGCCGTACAACATCCAGACGTTACCTGGAGTACTGTGCCAGCCGCCATTTGATCATTGCGGAGATTATTCACGGGAAGGTAGGTAGACCGCAGCGTATTTACCACGGCGGCTAAATGCTGATTTCTGACGTAGGCCGGATAAGATGCTTTAGCATCGACATCCGGCAACGGTGCGGTTTAAATGCCGGATGCGGCGTAGATGCCTTATCCGGCCTACATTTCACTGAGTATCAGCCGCCAACGACGGCTGAAGAAGAACCGGGTACCATCACTTCAGTGGCGATAATCACAATCAGCAGTCCGACCATCACCGGAACAGAAGTTCGTTTTACGACTTCAAACGGTGAAATCTTCGCCATCCCCGCAACAGCTACAACCACACCGGATACCGGGGAGATTGTGCGCCCGAGGTTTGACGCCTGCAGCATTGGGATCGAAAGATAGGCAGGGTTAATACCGGAAGAGTGCGCCAGTTTTGGGATCATCTCAACGAAGGCGTAGAAAGGCGCGTTACCGGAGCCCGTAGTCATTGCGGCCAGCATGGTCAGAATCACCAGGACCAGCATCAGAATAATACTTGCAGAACCAAATGAGGTGGCGATAGAGATCAGACTTTGAATAAAGCCAATGGTGCTCAGACCCTGAGCAAATACACCGGCTGCAACTAACAGCATGACGACGTTAGCAAAGGCATCTGCCATTCCACGGTAGGCGACTTCCAGACCTGAGAAAACCTTCTGGGTGTTGAATCCGCGGATGAACTCCAGCACTGCGGCAATAAGCATGCACAGCACCAGAATCGTGATGATGTGCAGTTGCGGGCCCCATTTACCATCAAAAATCAGTACACCGACGATCGGGGTAAACGGCAGAATGGCGTAAAACGAGGGGGCTGTGGTGGTGATTTCTGCCACATCTAACATTTCGTGAGAGATGTTCTCTTTTTTATCCAGATAGCGCTGCCAGAAGTAATGGGCAATCGCCATACCAATAATGGCAGCAATGGAAATCGGCAGCGTGGTTTTAAACGCGAAGTCGATCAGTGGCATTTCCGCTGCTTTTGCAGCCAGCACGACATCCCCGGACGTTGGAGAAAGAATGATTGCGGCAGGGGAGGCGCAAATGGCCGCCGCAGCACCACGACTGATCCCAACGTTAACCATGACCGGAAAGAGTGTCGCCATCAACAGTACGCCCAGCCCGGTTGCCGAAGAGACAGCCAGTGACATCAGGCAGGCAACAAAATAGGCGGCAATCATGAGCATGTAAGGCGAGTTGATATATTGCAGGGGTTTGGAGGCCAGCTTAACGACCATATCGTTCGCGCCAATATGCGTCATGTAGGCGGCAAAACCACACAGCATCATAATCATCATGCCGAGGTCGCCGCCGCGGCTCATCAGCAAAATTTTAATGTATTCAACAATATCTGTCGCGGTGTAACCGGTGCTTTCGGCACTGCCGGGCAGAACTTTGTGTCCCATCAGAGCGCTGATAATCAATAAAACCAGGCCCCCGACAAACAATACGCCGGTTGCGGAATAACCTTTAATGATGTAGCGAGCTACACCCACAATAACAACGACTCCAATAAGGAGTTCTATAAATGTCAACATTGTTTCCCCTGTCATATTGACGCCCAGAAAGTAAAAAAACTAAAAAAAGCATAAAGCGGTGTGAGAATGTGCCTAATAAACACCTGCTCCTTGCTGATTAAAATCAATAAAAATACGGATTCAACCGATGGTGCAGGCGTTTTTTCAACATAGCGGATGAAAAGGGAGTACCGCAATCAAAAACTGTGAAACACTCTGGTTTTATGTGTTATTTTGCTTTGAGATGATGCATTGATGTTAATTAATTGTTATTTATTTTGGTGTTTGTGCGTAAAGGAAGCAGATTAATAGAAATAAGAATAC
>NZ_JANEWL010000174.1:0-4234 GCF_028069815.1 Citrobacter sp. Awk 2 | reverse complement strand
AAATTATTATGATTCATAAATTGTATTGCTGGGGTTAAAGGGCTGAAAATTATTTATTCACAAAGTTATCCACAGCGCGCTTTGCGAGCAACGCAGAAGATCTGCAAAAGTTTTTCGACAAATGCGGCGAAAAACTCATGTTTTCATCCCGTCTGTGGCATCCTTTACCCATAATCTGATAAACAGGCACGGACATTATGGTTCAGATCCCAGAAAACCCACTTATCCTTGTAGACGGTTCATCTTACCTGTATCGCGCATACCACGCGTTTCCGCCGCTGACTAACAGCGCAGGAGAGCCTACCGGTGCGATGTACGGTGTTCTCAACATGCTGCGTAGCCTGATTCTGCAATATCAGCCTACACATGCTGCGGTGGTATTCGACGCTAAGGGTAAAACCTTCCGTGATGAATTATTCGAACACTACAAGTCGCATCGCCCGCCAATGCCGGACGATTTACGTGCGCAGATTGAGCCCCTACATGCGATGGTAAAAGCGATGGGGTTGCCATTGTTGGCTGTTTCAGGCGTGGAGGCGGACGATGTCATCGGTACGCTGGCACGTGAGGCAGAGAAGGTGGGGCGTCCGGTGCTGATTAGCACTGGCGATAAAGATATGGCTCAACTGGTGACGCCGAACATCACCCTCATCAACACCATGACTAATACGATCCTTGGCCCGGATGAAGTCGTGAATAAGTACGGTGTCCCGCCTGAACTGATCATTGATTTCCTGGCGCTGATGGGTGACTCCTCCGATAACATTCCTGGCGTACCTGGCGTGGGTGAAAAAACGGCTCAGGCGCTGCTTCAGGGCTTGGGGGGGCTGGATACCCTCTATGCGGAATCAGACAAAATAGCAGGGCTGACCTTCCGTGGTGCTAAAACCATGGCAGGCAAACTCGAGCAGAATAAAGAAGTGGCGTATCTCTCGTATAAGCTGGCTACCATCAAAACGGATGTTGAGCTGGAATTAGCCTGCGAGCAGCTGGAAGTGCGCCAACCAGCAGCAGAAGAACTGCTTGGCCTGTTTAAACAGTATGAATTCAAGCGTTGGGTTACTGACGTTGAAGCCGGTAAATGGCTACAGGCGAAAGGGACGAAACCGGCAACTAAACCGCAGGAAACCATCGTCGTCGATGAAACGCCTGAGGAACCTGCCACGGTTCTTTCCTACGATAATTACGTGACGATTCTGGATGAAGCGACGCTGGAAGCGTGGATTGCGAAGCTGAAAAAAGCCCCCGTATTCGCCTTTGATACAGAAACTGACAGTCTGGATAACATCACCGCGAATCTGGTTGGCCTCTCCTTTGCTATCGAGCCAGGTGTGGCTGCGTATGTGCCTGTCGCCCATGATTACCTGGATGCGCCCGATCAGATTTCTCGTGACCGTGCGCTGGCGTTACTGAAGCCACTGTTGGAAGATGAAAAGGCGCATAAAGTTGGGCAAAACCTGAAGTACGATCGCGGTATCCTGGCAAATTACGGGATTGAACTGCGTGGCATTGTCTTTGATACCATGCTCGAATCCTACATTCTTAACAGCGTCGCAGGCCGACACGATATGGACAGCCTGTCAGATCGCTGGCTGAAACATAAAACGATCACCTTTGAAGAGATTGCCGGGAAAGGTAAAAACCAGCTGACCTTTAACCAGATAGCACTGGAAGAAGCCGGGCGTTATGCCGCAGAGGATGCCGATGTTACGCTTCAGTTGCACCTGAAGATGTGGCCTGAACTGCAGAAGCACAAAGGGCCGTTAAACGTCTTCGAAAATATCGATATGCCGTTGGTCCCGGTTCTGTCCCGCGTTGAGCGCAACGGTGTGAAAATCGATCCTGCTGTATTGCACAAACACTCAGAAGAGCTGACGTTGCGTTTGAATACGCTTGAGCAAAAAGCGCACGAGATTGCTGGAGAAGCGTTTAACCTCTCTTCAACCAAGCAACTGCAAACGATTCTGTTTGAAAAGCAGGGTATCAAGCCGCTGAAGAAAACACCGGGTGGTGCGCCGTCAACGTCGGAAGAGGTGCTGGAAGAGTTAGCGCTGGATTATCCGTTGCCAAAAGTTATCCTGGAATATCGTGGGTTAGCAAAACTGAAGTCGACCTACACGGATAAGCTTCCGTTGATGATCAACCCAAAAACCGGACGTGTGCATACCTCATATCACCAGGCTGTCACAGCGACCGGACGTTTGTCTTCAACCGATCCTAACCTGCAAAATATCCCGGTACGTAACGATGAAGGTCGTCGTATTCGTCAGGCATTTATCGCGCCAGAAGACTACGTGATTGTCTCTGCGGACTACTCGCAGATCGAGCTGCGTATTATGGCGCATCTCTCGCGCGATAAAGGCCTGCTTACTGCGTTTGCCGAAGGAAAAGATATTCACCGTGCAACGGCGGCAGAAGTTTTTGGTTTACCGCTCGATTCAGTGACCAGCGAACAGCGTCGTAGCGCAAAAGCCATTAACTTTGGTCTGATCTATGGCATGAGTGCTTTCGGTCTTGCTCGTCAGTTGAATATCCCGCGTAAAGAAGCACAGAAGTATATGGATCTCTACTTCGAGCGCTACCCTGGCGTGCTGGAATATATGGAACGGACGCGTGCACAGGCAAAAGAGCAAGGTTACGTTGAAACGCTGGAAGGGCGCCGCCTCTATTTACCGGATATTAAATCCAGTAATGGCGCGCGCCGTGCCGGTGCGGAACGTGCTGCAATTAACGCTCCGATGCAGGGTACTGCCGCAGATATTATTAAGCGGGCCATGATTGCCGTGGACGGGTGGCTGCAAACAGAACAGCCGCGCGTGCGCATGATCATGCAGGTACACGATGAACTGGTGTTTGAAGTGCACAAAGATGATCTGGAAAGCGTGTCGAAAAAGATCCATCAGCTGATGGAAAACGAGACGCAAATTGATGTGCCCTTGCTGGTGGAAGTCGGTAGTGGTGAGAACTGGGATCAGGCGCACTAAGGGTTTACTGAATAACGCGCTTTTTTCGTAACTAAGCAACATAAGATAGAACTTTTTGTGATGTCCATTAGAAATCCCTATGGCGGGAATGAAAAAAAATTACAAAAAGTGCTTTCTGAGCTGCTCAAAAAAGAGTAAAGTTATTCACGTAGGGTACAGAGGTAAGATGTTCTATCTTTCAGACCTTTTACTTCACGTAATCGGATTTGGCTGAATATTTTAGCCGCCCCAGTCAGTAATGACTGGGGCGTTTTTTATTTTGCTCGTCATACTTCAAGCTGCATACGCGTTGGCTTCCTTGCTCACCCCAGTCACTTACTTATGTAAGCTCCTGGGGATTTGCTGTGTCGCCGCCTTTATGCAACTCGAATTATTTAGAGCAAAAATAAAGATCTGTAGGCCGGATAAGACGCGCAGCGGCACCATCCGGCATATCCGTGGATTATTCCCCGTCCTGCATCTCTTCAACGGGTGCCAGCTCACTAAACCAGCTATCCAACTTCTGACGCAGTTTGTCCACGCCCTGCTTCTTCAGTGATGAAAAAGCTTCAACCTGTACATCGCCATTAAACGCCAGTACCGCTTCACGTACCATGTTCAGCTGTGCTTTCCGGGCACCACTGGCCAGCTTATCTGCTTTAGTCAGTAGAACCAGAACCTGAACGTTGCTCTCAACAGCCCACAGGATCATCTGCTGGTCGAGATCTTTTAGCGGGTGACGAATGTCCATTAATACCACCAGACCCTGCAGGCTCTGGCGTTTTTCCAGGTATTCAGCCAGTGCGCGCTGCCATTTTCGCTTCATTTCTTCCGGGACTTCGGCATAACCATAACCTGGCAGGTCGACCAGGCGTTTACCGTCCACAACTTCAAACAAGTTGATGAGCTGAGTACGGCCTGGTGTTTTAGAGGTACGCGCCAGACTCTTTTGATTGGTCAGGGTATTTAGTGCACTGGATTTGCCTGCGTTGGAACGGCCAGCAAAAGCCACTTCGATTCCCGTATCGGAAGGTAAATGGCGAATATCAGGCGCACTCATCACAAAATGCGTCTGTTGATAATTCAAGTTAGTCAACGTGGTCGTCTCCATCAATCAAGGCTTTGCAGCGATTATACCTGAACACCAGCAAAAGACTGGTTTTTCGACGCGTGGTCAGTGTAAGTAAAAACCTCGTGCTTTGTGAGACATTGCCGATAGTATCTATGCGAGATGGCAGAGCGGAAAACAATATAATATATATAAATCATAT
>NZ_JANEWL010000173.1:0-4382 GCF_028069815.1 Citrobacter sp. Awk 2 | reverse complement strand
TTCTCTGTCCGCTTTTTTGCTGAGTGCCTGTCTGAAACGGGCTTTCAGCAAAGAAAACCACAAACTGCCAGCCTGACCGTATGCGCTTTGGTCCCCTTCACGGGAAACAGCGAGGGGCGGTAGCGTGCCCGTGAGCCGACAAAGAGAGCGATTCATAGAAAATCCAGCCATCAGCGTGCGTAACGTCGACAACTTTCTCAATCAACAAATTCTGCTGAGGCTGACTCACATGGCAGCGAAACAGTAACCACAGTCGTTATGCCTTAGCTGGGGTGAGGAAGAGGGTATCGGACTGACATTTGACCAGCCACAAGGAGTGAACGGATGAAAAACAATCCCCTAATCAGATTCAGCCACAATCATCACCTGCTGATGGTCAACGGCTGTGCGTCGGAACTTGATGTGCTGGCCTTTGAGGGCGATGAGGCCTTAAGTAAATCGTTCAGCTACCGTATTGAATTCACAAGTTCTGACCATGCCATCAGCAAAGAAATGATGCTGATGAAAGCCGCCTCCCTGACGCTGCAGGCCCCGGAAAACCTGGGTTACGGCATCAAAATGCAGCAGGCTGTGCGGGTGATTCAGGGCGTGGTCACAGGCTTTGAACGCCTCAACACCTCAAAGGATGAAACCCATTATGCCCTGACGTTGCAGCCACGCCTGGCGCTACTCAGTCGTTCGCACCAGAATACCATCTACCAGGATATGTCCGTTCCTCAGATTGTGGAAAAAATCCTGCGGGAGCGCCACAACATGCGCGGTCAGGATTTTCTGTTCTCGCTCTCAAAAGCGTACCCGCGCCGCGAGCAGGTAATGCAGTACGGCGAGGATGACCTGCACTTTATTACCCGTCTGTTGGGTGAGGTGGGTATCTGGTTTCGCTTTACCACCGACACACGGCTGAACATCGAGGTGGTGGAGTTTTACGACAGCCAGCAGGGTTACGAGAAAGGTCTGACTCTGCCATCGGTTCCGCCATCCGGTCAACATTCGGAAGGGGTAGACTCGGTCTGGGGCATGGAGAGTCATCATCACGTGGTGCAGAAGCAGGTCAGCACCCGTGACTACAACTACCGTCAGGCGACAGATGACATGCACACCCGGGTCGATACGACCCGCGGAGATGCCACTACCTACGGTGATGCCTATCACTATGCTGATAACTATCTGACAGCGGGAAGTCACCATGATCGCAATCCGGCCCCGGAGTCCGGGGCGTTTTATGCCCGCATTCGTCATGAACGCTACCTGAATGGCCAGACGCGAACCCGCGCCATCACCAGTTGCCCGACCCTCTCTCCGGGTCAGGTACTGAAAGTTACCGGCGGATACGAAGTGGCAGACGTGTTTGCTCAGGGTGTGGTCGTCACGGCGATGCACAGCCATGCGCGCCGTGATGAAGATTTTGGTGTCAACTTCGACGGCATTCCGGACAGCACTGATTTTAGTATCCGTCCTGAGCCTGGTTCACGCCCGGTGATGGCTGGCACACTCCCGGCACGCGTCACCAGCACCACCGAGAACGACACCTACGGCCACATCGATAAAGACGGCCGCTACCGCGTCAACATGCTGTTTGACCGCGATAACTGGGAGACCGGGTTCGAGAGCCTGTGGGTCCGTCAGTCCCGCCCGTATGCCGGTGACACCTACGGCCTGCACCTGCCGCTGCTGGCGGGCACCGAAGTGGCGATTGGCTTTGAGGATGGCAACCCGGACCGGCCATATATTTCCGGCGTGCTGCACGATTCGGCGCACGGCGACCACGTCACCATTCGCAATTACAAACGTAACGTGCTGCGGACGCCTGCGAACAACAAAATCCGCCTCGATGACGAGCGCGGGAAAGAGCATATCAAGGTCAGTACAGAGTACGGCGGCAAGAGTCAGCTGAATCTCGGACATTTAGTGGATGCTGAGAAGCAGAAGCGCGGTGAAGGTTTTGAGCTCAGAACCGACAGCTGGGGAGCTATCCGGGCACAGAAAGGGATGTTCATCAGCGCTGACGGTCAGGCGAAAGCGCAGGGCCAGGTGCTGGAGATGCAGCCAGCACTTGCGCGGCTGTCAGCGGCATTAGTGGAGATGGAATCACTGGCAGCAAGTGCACAGCAAGCCCAGGCACTGGCTGCCGATGTCGGCCGTCAGCAAAAACTCCTCAAGCAGAAAATCGAACAGCTGCATGAAGAGGTCATCCTGGGCAGTGCACCGAAAGGGATGGCGCTGGTGAGTGGTGAAGATATGCAGCTATCGGCCAGTGAGAATCTGACGCTGACAGCGGGTAAACAACTGGATATCGGGGCCCGGAAGGATTTCACTCTGGCTGCTGGTAAACAACTCAGCCTGTACAGCCGTGAAGGGGCAAAATTATTCAGCTCGAACAACGATATTGATATTCAGGCACAGGGCGGGAATGTCACCACCTGGTCGACGCAGGACACGCATATTTCGAGTGGCAAGAAACTGGTTGTTACGGCGCAGGACGAACTGACACTGATATGCGGCGGCGGCTATATCAAAATCAAAGGTGGAAATGTCGAGATTGGCGGTCCGGGAAAACTGCTCATTAAGAATACCGGTATCAAGAAAACGGGCTCCGGTAGTCTGCAGGGGGTGATGAAGTCGTTTGAGCCATCAACGTTTGATGAAAAGTTTGTTATCACTCATCCTGTTTCAGGTAAACCGCTGGCAAATCAGAGCTATGACATTCATATGCCTGATGGAAAAATTTTGTCTGGTGTCACAGATAATTCGGGAAACTCATCATTAATAATGTCAAAAGCGGTTGATGGACTGAAGATCGTATTAAAGAAATAAAGAAAGGAAAAGGATTATGAGAAATCTGATTATGCGGCTCTGCTTTATATATGCTGTGTTTGTTCTGAGTGGTTGTGTAGCAGGTCCTTATGGTGGCGGTGTTGCCCTTGTGAATCCTTTTTCTGCAATGAATGATATGCAGACGGGGCCGGAAAAGAAAAAACAGCAACCAGAGGTGTATGGTCCGCCACAGATAATTTATCGCATTGATAAAGAGCGTTACTTTACGCTTGAAGAGTACACCCGCTGCGAAAATGGGAAAACTTTTTATAACAATACAAAAAAAAGGATTCATACCCAGATAGCACCCTCGTCAGGTTATTTATTTAAAGGCCGGCTTTTCTGGTTATCAAGCCGTGATGATTATTTAGCCTTTCCAGTCACAGCAAATAATAATAAGGCAACGTGTAAGGGATCTGATAAAGGGTGCCTGAATGTTGTTTCGGTGACAACAGATGGCGGGAAAACAGTGCACTCAGTGACTTACGGATCAAATACGCAGGATCCTAATGGGGATACAAAAAAATACGATATGCTGGTAACAAATGACGGGTTTTACATGATCGATTTTAAAGGGACAGAAAGATTCGATTATAGAGCTTCGACTTGGAAATGGATTTTTGATCCAGATGAAGAGTCAACTAAGTTAAATGGATACCCAGGTGTTACTGGCCCTAAATATCAAGATGAATTACCTATATAATGATATATCTCGCGTGAGCCAAATTCGTGTGCAATGCGATCGTCGGTTAGAGCCTGTACAATCTTCTGAGGTTATAGAGAATGAATAACAATAAAATCTCTCCAACACGAAAAGTCGATATCCAGATGACTGATAATGGCACTCCTTACGCTTACTCTACAACATCGCACAAAAATGTTAAAGTGAACGCAGAATTTCAACCACCACTGCAACTACCAGGATTAATTATATTTGTTCATGGTGTTAACTCAGAAGGTGAATGGTATCATGATGCAGAGCAGGCACTTTGTGATGGGTTAAATAAGCGATTGGGTTTAGTGATTGGAAGCAATCATGAGTTACTTTCAAATGAATATTCAGCAGCAGATTGGAATAATGAAAATCCCCGCAAATGGGTAACCCCACCACGGAGAATACTTAAAGAACATCGTTCCCCGGTTATTCGTTTCTATTGGGGGTATCGTGCTGCGGATAATGAAAGCGATAAATATGCTATCCCGCTTAAAAATAAGCAGGGTGATAATTATTACGACCTGACGCCTGAACAACGAAAAAGCAAAGGCCCCTTTTACTGGGGAGGTGGTCCGTTCCAGAATGGCTGCAACCAACTGGTCAGTTTATGGAGTGACAAAGGGTTTGATAACTGGCCGTCAGCGCTGGGCATTCCGGTACCATTTAGTACACAATTACTGAACGGAGAACGCGACAGGCTTCTGACGGCTGCTCCACCACGTCATTATTATGCCCACGCAGCTGGTCGTCTGGCAAAGCTCATTAAAACCATTCGAGATAAACATCCTGAAGATACAGTGACGGTACTGTCACACAGCCAGGGAACGATGATTGCCCTGGCCGCTGCTGCAAT
>NZ_JANEWL010000172.1:0-4441 GCF_028069815.1 Citrobacter sp. Awk 2 | reverse complement strand
AGCATAAATAGGTAATGTTTTAAATAACAACTCTTCGGGTAGTGTCAGTATTTCAATGTGATATCCCATTGAATGCTTAAAAAAAGAGGCCAATTCAGAAGGTATAATACAGATCATCTCTGTCGTTTCTACTATGTTTACCACCCCTAGCATCGAATCACTACGATAACCTATTTTACGCATCATTTTATTCTCGGTGTTACCTGTTGAATAGCAACACTCATCTATTATATCTGGTGAGAATATATCAGATTGATATACAGCATGCGAAAAGGAATAAAAATGATGTAACGATATTTTATCGAGGACTGACAATGGATTATTTTTACCACAAATACAGACATATTGTCTAAAGACATCCACAAGATGAACTTCAATATCCATGTCTTGTGGCGGAGAAATGTTAATTAATATATCTCCCATGCCGGAAAATAGCATATCAGCCAACTTTGTTTTATCATTTTTACTCACTGCATAATGATTTATTGTATACGCCGCAGTTAACTTACTATCATTAATAAAATGTGACAGATAGTAATGCTCTACGATATCGTTACCTAATACCGTTATGACTGAAGGATTATCATTATCTGTTGAAGGAGAATAGGTATCGTTGATGGTATTCAGGACGTGGCAGTAGACTTTATGAAGTTCTAACCCTTTCTTAGTCGGTGTCAGTCCTTTACGGGTTCGTTCAAAGAGTTTAAACGAATAGATACTCTGTAATCGGCTTAATGACTGGGAAACAGCTGCTGGTGTTATTGATAGCCTGGCAGAAGCTTTGGAAGCGTTTCCTGATTCAACAACAGCGTTAAATATCTTAATTAAATTAAGGTCAAAATCATTTCTTTGAACAAGCATCTTATCCATTATTCCTCCGGGTAAGTCGGGGAACAAAATAGAAGAAAATCTTTATCTTAGGAAATCATTTCTCATCATTTATCCTGCACATTCATTTTTATCGCTAATGAACCAATTTTAGTATTGAATACTAAAATAAAAAAGCCTGGGACTCTGTCGAGGCCCAGGCTTTTTATCAGATGTAATGCAGTAATTAGCGCGTCAGATCGTCAAAGAACTTCTTCACACCGTCGAAGAAGCTTTTGGAGCGCGGGCTGTTTTGCTCGCCCGTTGGACCACCAAAACTGTCCTGCAAATCTTTCAGCAGTTGCTTCTGCTTGTCGTTCAGGCCCACTGGGGTTTCAACCACCACACGACACAGCAGATCGCCCTGTGCACCACCGCGAACAGATTTAACGCCTTTACCACGCATACGGAACAGTTTGCCCGTTTGCGTTTCACCCGGAATTTTTAACTTCACACGGCCGTCCAGCGTCGGGACTTCAATCTCGCCACCCAGTGCAGCCATCGCAAAGTTAATCGGCACTTCACAGTACAGGTTATTGCCTTCACGTTCGAAAATTGGGTGCTGTTTCACCTGCACCTGAACGTACAAATCACCTGCCGGTGCGCCATGCTCACCCGCTTCACCTTCACCCGCTAAGCGGATGCGGTCACCAGTATCAACACCAGCCGGGATCTTAACGGACAGCGTTTTGCTTTTCTCTACACGACCATGACCGTGGCATTTGTTGCACGGATCTTTGATCAGCGTACCGCGGCCCTGACAGTGTGGACAGGTCTGCTGTACGGCGAAAAAGCCCTGACGCATCTGCACCTGACCAGAACCATGACAGGTTGGACAAGTCTGCGGCTGAGTGCCTGACTTCGCACCGCTACCGTGGCAAATGTCACACTCTTCCAGCGTAGGAATGCGGATCTCTTTGGTGACGCCACGCACGGCTTCTTCCAGAGTGAGATCCATGTTGTAACGTAAATCAGCACCACGTGAGGCGCGCTGACGACCACGACCGCCGCCAAAAATATCGCCAAACACGTCACCAAAGATATCGCTGAAGTCAGCCCCGCCGCCAAAACCGCCGCCGCCGCCCATACCGCCTTGCTCAAATGCAGCATGGCCGTACTGATCGTAAGCCGCACGTTTTTGCGCATCAGTCAGGATCTCGTAGGCTTCTTTGATCTCTTTGAACTTTGCTTCGGCCTCTTTATCACCCTGGTTGCGGTCCGGGTGAAATTTCATGGCCAGGCGCTTGTAGGCCTTTTTGATTTCACGCTCTTCCGCTGTTTTGGAAACGCCTAAAATCTCGTAATAGTCTTGCTTTGCCATTGTTGTTTTTCAGCCCTTTAACATACAAGCACGGGCGTGGAGAGATCTCTACGCCCGTGCCGATTAATTACCCTGCATCAGGGCGATTACTTTTTGTCTTTCACTTCTTCAAACTCAGCGTCGACAACGTCGTCATCTTTCGCGTTGTTTGCAGAAGCATCAGCGCCTGCTGCACCCGCTTGCTGCTGTGCGTGCTGCTGCTGAGCGATTTCCATCAGCTTCTGGGAAACCTGCGCCAGTGCCTGCATTTTCGCTTCGATATCCGCTTTGTCTTCGCCTTTCAGAGAAGTTTCCAGCGCGGTCAGTGCAGACTCGATGGCAGTTTTGTCGTCAGCTGGCAGTTTATCGCCGGCTTCTTCAACCTGCTTACGCGTGCTGTGCAGCAGATGGTCGCCCTGGTTGCGAGTCTGAACCAGTTCTTCGAACTTACGGTCAGATTCCGCGTTCGCTTCTGCTTCGCGAACCATTTTCTGGATTTCTTCTTCGTTCAGACCAGAAGAAGCCTTGATGGTGATCTTCTGCTCTTTACCGCTGTTTTTATCTTTCGCGGAAACGTGCAGGATACCGTCGGCATCGATGTCGAAGGTCACTTCGATCTGCGGCATACCGCGCGGTGCCGGGCTGATACCATCCAGGTTAAACTGACCCAGATCTTTGTTATCAGCAGCACGTTTACGTTCACCCTGCAGCACGTGGATGGTTACCGCAGACTGGTTGTCTTCAGCGGTAGAGAACACCTGGCTGTGCTTGGTCGGGATGGTGGTGTTTTTCGCGATCAGTGCAGTCATCACACCACCCATGGTTTCGATACCCAGAGACAGCGGGGTAACGTCCAGCAGCAGTACGTCTTTCACATCACCGGTCAATACACCACCCTGAACAGCAGCACCGATTGCCACAGCTTCATCCGGGTTAACGTCTTTACGTGGTTCTTTACCGAAGAACTCAGCAACTTTCTTCTGAACCATTGGCATACGAGTCTGACCACCGACCAGGATGACATCCTGAACGTCAGAAACAGACAGACCAGCATCCTGCAGAGCAACTTTCAGCGGCTCGATAGAACGGTTCACCAGGTCTTCTACCAGGCTTTCCAGTTTCGCACGGGTCACTTTGATGTTCATGTGTTTCGGACCGGTCGCGTCTGCAGTAATGTACGGCAGGTTCACGTCGGTCTGCTGAGCGGAAGACAGCTCAATCTTTGCTTTCTCAGCGGCTTCTTTCAGGCGCTGCATCGCCAGCGGGTCGTTACGCAGGTCAATGCCCTGATCTTTCTTAAATTCGTCAACCAGGTAGTTGATCATACGGCTGTCGAAGTCTTCGCCACCCAGGTGGGTATCACCGTTGGTTGCCAGAACTTCGAAGGTTTTTTCGCCGTCAACTTCGTCGATTTCGATAATAGAGATATCGAAAGTACCACCACCGAGGTCATAGACCGCAATAGTACGGTTGCCGACTTCTTTATCCAGACCGTAGGCCAGTGCTGCGGCGGTTGGTTCGTTAATGATACGTTTAACTTCCAGACCTGCGATACGGCCGGCGTCTTTGGTTGCCTGACGCTGAGCATCGTTAAAGTATGCAGGAACAGTGATAACGGCTTCAGTTACCGGTTCACCCAGGTAATCTTCAGCGGTTTTCTTCATTTTTTTCAGCACTTCAGCAGAAATCTGCGGCGGTGCCATTTTCTGACCTTTTACATCAATCCATGCATCACCGTTGTCAGCACCGATGATTTTGTACGGCATGATGGCTTCATCACGCTGTACTTCTTCGTCCTGGAAGCGGCGGCCAATCAGGCGTTTAATCGCAAACAGGGTGTTTTGCGGGTTTGTCACTGCCTGACGTTTAGCCGGCTGACCAACCAGAGTTTCACCATCCTGGGTATAAGCAATGATAGAAGGCGTGGTGCGATCGCCCTCGGCGTTCTCCAGCACACGTGCAGTAGTGCCATCCATAATCGCTACACAAGAGTTGGTAGTACCCAGGTCGATACCAATAATTTTACCCATCTAAACGTCTCCACTAAAAATTCGGTCATCATGTGGTTGTGAATCTGTAATAAGGGCGAAACGTGCGGTTTCAACTACCCTGAATCGTTTTTTTTCAGACTCACCACTGCGGTTGTCTACAAGATGGGGTCGTAACCCACGTCATCAAGGGGGGCATGAAAATTTTTTTTAGCGTCGTGGCAATAAAATGAGGGAAAAACGGTTGAAAAGTACAATTGCGAATAATCACCACTCAAAATTTATT
>NZ_JANEWL010000171.1:0-4450 GCF_028069815.1 Citrobacter sp. Awk 2 | reverse complement strand
CTGTAATGCTGCTGTTTTTTTTATTCTTTTTTTATTATATTTAATTTCCGTTATTTATTATTATTGTGAATTTATAAATTAGTATTATCTAATGGCATAAATAATGCCTAATGAAATTTGCGTTAAATCAAATAAAATATTATTTTACATTGCGTCAAAGTTACTCTCGTGACACTTTGATTTCGAGATTGTTAAATGGATGTTTTTCAAAATTCATAAGGAATGACATATGAAAAGATCGATTGTTTTTTCGGCATTGGTTCCATTCTTATTCGCCGGAGTAGTGCATGCAGCAGACGGTAACGCCATCATTGAAGATGGGCATTTGATTATTAAAGCAACTGTAGAAGGTTCCTCCTGCCATTTTAATTCAGGTGGTGGGGAGTCCGCGATTATTGATATGGGCACGATCTCAACCTCTGATGTTTACAAGATTAGTGTTGGTGCAATCAATCCTACTAAATGGAATAATGATACCGACTACATTGAAATAATTTGTCCATCTACTGTTGCGCTAAGAACCATTACCTTTAAGCCAGCAAGTTTTTCTGATGCACACCCAACATTGTTACAAGATGATGATGGCGATGCCACTGGCGTTGGTTTCTCTGTTGATTTTCATAACAGTGACTCGACCACAGTAAATATTGATTCAAAAGATAAAATTGTAGATGTTAGCCAGTTGAAAGGTGAAGATAATGGCGCTGACGGCATTAAATACAAGTTAAAATTTGATGCGCAATGGGCCCGTCTGGCTCAGGTTGTTAAAGCAGGTGATGTAAAATCCACTATTAAATTTACTGTCGAAACAGATTAATTCTCAATGGCTATATTGCCGGGCGTCGCCGGCAATATAGCGCTATCACTAAGGTAGTGTATTATGAAACGGATTTTACTTGCAGCCCTGATAGCGCTGACGCTCCCAGCACACGCTGATATTGTGATTTATGGCACCCGTGTTATTTATCCGGCGGAGAAAAAAGAAATTGTCGTTCAGTTAATGAACCAGAGTAGTAGACCATCTCTGGTGCAAAGCTGGATTGATGATGGCGATACGTCATTACCACCTGAGAAGATTAACGTACCCTTTTTGCTTTCACCACCCGTTGTTCGTGTTAAAGGCAATTCAGGTCAGCAAATAAAAATAAAGAAAATGGCTAATGCGTTACCAGATAATAAAGAAAGTATTTTTTATTTTAATGTGTTGGATATCCCACCTAATGCAAAAGATCAAGATGGGAAAAACACACTTAAATTTGCCATGCAAAACAGGTTGAAAATGCTGTATCGGCCAAAAGGCGTTGAGGCTGTTACGCAAAACAGTATTAAAAAATTAACCTTTTCTCGCAATAGTCGTGGTTTAAATTTACAAAACGCTACGGCTAACTGGATTACAGTGCCAAAAATTGAGGCAAATAAAGTACAACTAAATGGTAAAACAATTTTATTGCCACCGTTGTCCAGCCAGATACTCCAGTTGAGAAACAATGGTAGCAGTCAATATGTTGTCACCATTATTGATGATCGTGGGAATTACGTTAGCGATACGGTCAGCGTTAAATAATATGAGGTGTGGCTATGTTAAGGATAACTCCACTTGCTTCTGCGATCTTTTTGTTGCTGTTTTCAGGTCAGTTATTTGCTGAAGAGGAAACCTTTGATACCCATTTTATGATGGGTGGATTGAAGGGTGAAAAAATTAGTAATTTCAGTTTCGACGGTGAAAAACCGTTACCTGGTACCTATGATTTAGATCTTTATCTAAACAATCAATGGCGTGGTAAGTATGAGCTGAATGTGAAGGATGAACCTGATGAGACCTGCTTAAGCTGGGATCTCGTTCACCGTTTGGGTATTAAGTCTGAAGGGATTAACGCTGATAAAGATGCGCAGTGTGTCCCGCTAAAAGCGGCATTGCAGGGCGGGACGTCAACATTTGATATGAGTCGATTTCGTCTTGATCTCAACGTACCACAGGCTTTTGTCAACGAACTGGAACACGGTTACGTTGAGCCAGAAAACTGGGATCGCGGAATTAGCGCGTTGTATACATCCTATTATGCGAGCCAATATTATAGCGATTATAAAAACTCCGGTACCAGTAAGAATACCTTCGTTCGCTTTAACAGCGGGTTAAATTTGCTGGGTTGGCAACTGCACTCTGATGCCAGTTACAATAAAACGGATGACAGTAGTGGTGAGTGGAAAAGTAATACTCTGTATCTGGAGCGTGGGATCCCGGAGATTTTGGGTACGCTACGGGCGGGTGATATGTACACATCATCAGATATTTTTGACACCGTTCGCTTTCGCGGAGTGCGTCTGTACCGTGATATGCAGATGTTGCCAAACTCCAAACAGAATTTTACGCCGTTGGTGCAGGGGATTGCGCAAAGTAACGCGTTGGTCACTATCGAGCAAAATGGTTTCGTGGTGTATCAAAAACAGGTCCCGCCGGGGCCGTTCTCCATTGCTGATTTGCAACTGGCTGGTGGCGGTGCTGACCTTGACGTTAGCGTGAAAGAAGCGGATGGCAGTGTCACAACCTATCTGGTTCCCTATTCTTCGGTTCCCAATATGCTTCAGCCCGGAGTATCAAAGTATGATTTTGCTGCCGGTCGTAGCCATATTGAAGGCGCCAGTAACCAAAGTGACTTTGTTCAGGCCAGCTATCAATATGGTTTTAATAATCTTTTAACGCTGTATGGCGGCACAATGCTAGGGGATAACTACAACGCCTTTACGCTGGGAACCGGCTGGAATACGCGCATCGGCGCGGTTTCATTCGATGCGACCCAGTCCCATAGTAAACAGGATAATGGCGATGTCTTTGATGGTCAGAGCTACCAGCTTGCATGGAGTAAATTTCTCACGCAAACCGGAACACGTTTTGGTTTAGCGGCATACCGTTATTCGTCCCGTGATTATCGTACATTTAACGATCACGTTTGGGCGAATAATAAAAACTCGTATCATCGTGATGAAAATGATGTCTACGATATTGCTGATTATTACCAGTATGATTTTGGCCGCAAAAATAGTTTCTCAGCCAATATTAATCAATCGCTACCGGATGGCTGGGGATCCGTATCGCTAAGCACGTTATGGCGAGATTACTGGGGACGTAGCGGTAACAGTAAAGACTATCAGTTGAGCTATACCAATAGCTGGCAGCGTATTAGCTATACACTGTCGGCCAGCCAGACTTATGATGAAGATCATAACGAAGATAAACGTTTCAACATCTTTATTTCCATACCGTTTAATTGGGGAGATGGTATATCTGCTCCACGGCGACAAATGTATCTATCAAATTCGACCACGTTTGATGATGATGGTTTTGCGTCAAATAATACGGGTATCACTGGTATAGCGGGCGATCGCGATCAATTCAATTATGGCGTCAACCTGAGTCACCAGCGCCAGGATAGCGAGACAACGGCCGGAGCAAATCTGACATGGCGAGCACCAGTGGCAACGGTCAATGGGAGTTATAGCCAATCGTCAAAATATAAACAGAGCAGCGGAAGCCTGTCTGGCGGGATTGTGGCGTGGTCTGGAGGGATTAATCTGGCAAATACACTCTCGGATACTATTGCGATAGTGGAGGCCCCTGGACTTGAAGGCGCATATATCAATGGACAAAAATATCGGGTAACAAACAGCAAAGGCACCGTGGTATATGACGGCATGACACCGTATCGCGAGAATATGCTGACCCTGGATGTGTCTAATTCGCACAGTGAAACAGAGTTACAAGGTAACCGTAAAAGTGTTGCGCCATACCGCGGATCTGTGGTCAAGGCGCGCTTTGATACAGACCAACGCAAACCCTGGTATTTTAAAGCACTGCGTCCGGATGGTTCCCCATTAACCTTTGGTTATGAAGTGGAAAGCGAACAGGGCGAAAATATTGGCCTGGTTGGGCAGGGCAGTATGTTGTTTATTCGTACCAATGATGTACCTGCAAAAATCAAAGTTGCCATTGATAAACAACAAGGACGTTACTGCACAATCTCTTTCAGTAAGGGAATTGATGTAAGTAAGACATACGCTTGCCAGTAAAAGGATAATGATGATGAGATGGTTACTCTTAACACTATTAACATTCTGCTCGTTTGTGGCGCAGGCAGATAAATGTAATTCTGTTCCCTCAGAAAACATTATGGGCGCATATTCTTTCACTCCCGATGCAATGTCCGGTACGCTTACTGGTGGTATCTTTGCTTCTGGCCTGGATGGTGATGCTGTACTGAAATGTAGTGCACAGGAACAAGTATGGTTGAAGGCGGCAATGGCCTTCCTGCATAGCAATAAATATGCTTTTAAGGTCGGCAGTAAATATTATATTGTTTCTTTCTCCGTTAGTTACGAGGAAAAAGGTACTATTGCAAAAAAAGAAAAATATACGTTATCAGATTTTTTTAATATGGCAGGATTAGCACTGAAT
>NZ_JANEWL010000170.1:0-4491 GCF_028069815.1 Citrobacter sp. Awk 2 | reverse complement strand
GTTTCTATCTTATTATTTTTGAAACGTCGGTATTATGTTGCTGACAAGAAATGAATACTATTTTATGGAAAGGTGGAAATATGAACATCAATAAGTTATCTATCAGCCAGCCAGCTCCTCGCACACCCATTAATCAACAAATTGACGTTGATAATGCGATGGTACTTTCACATAATGCAATCTATCAAAGTCTGCTCGCGGCAGTGACGGACGCGGATAGCTATGAGAATCCATTAATTACTTTAGATCCTTATGGAACTGCGCCTTTAAGTCTTTATTTAGGGATATGGGGGGCACTGAATGAAGATATAACGGTTACTGTTCAGGATAGTAAGGAGAGCACCGTTGCCGTCTCATGGACATACAGCATGCAAACTGGCGCTAACCTGGTTCCTGTTTCGGGGTTAGTTGCTGGCGAAGATAATATCGTTACCTTGATCTCCGGCACGCAGATTGTCGGGCAATACACGGTAACGCCTGCAGCATTACCGCCATCGGATTCTGCGGATATTACTCTTGGCTTCCCGGTTATTACTGTAACCAAAGCCGTTGATGAATCTTCATTAGTGGCTGATGGCCTTTATTTCTCTACGTATTTTGACCGTTATAATCTGGCATTTGACCAATATGGTATCGTTCGTTGGTATGTTTCTCAGGAGATTCCTTCCTACAATTTTGTTCGAATGGACAATGGACATTTTCTGGCGACATCACAGGGTATCAATCATTGCCTGGACATGTATGAATTTGATGTAATGGGACGAGTGTATACGGTCTATCTGCTTGATAATGAGTTTCATCACTCTATTCTGCCATTAGAGAACAATCTTGCTATTGCTCCCTCGGAGTATACCAATGGACGCCCTGACGATTATTCAACAGGCAAGGATGGTGTTTCCATTATCGATCTGACTACCGGACTTGAAGTCGCTTATTATGATATGTTGAAAGTGATGGACTATTCACGTTCTCCACGCCCATCGGGAAGTGCGCCAGGCCAATCTGTGACGATGGATGATTGGTTGCATATCAACCAAAGCTATATTAATACGACGAACAATTTGCTGGTTTCATCCGGGCGCCACCAAAGTTCTGTTTTTGGGGTTGATGTTGAGTCGGGGCAATTGCGCTTTATTATGGCAGATCACGAGGACTGGGCCTCTGACTTTGAAGAATATCTACTTACCCCAGTTGATGAATCAGGTAATCCGTTGTTTGATTTTTCTACTCAGGAAGGAATTGATTCAGCGAACAGTGATTTCTGGACATGGGGTCAGCATAATATCGTTGAAATCCCAAATACAGAGAGTGGTATTCTGGAGTTCTTAGTGTTTGACAATGGAAATTACCGTTCCCGGGATGATGCCAAAAGTTTGCTACCGATTGATAATTTTAGCCGGGTGGTTCAGTTTAGAATCGATCTGAATACAATGACGGTATCACGTTCGTATGAATATGGTAAAGAAGAGGTGGGAAGCCGGGGATATAGCAGTTTTGTCAGTGCCAAGCATTTACTCAGTAATGGTAATCTGGTCATCCATTTTGGCGCAAGCACTATGGATGAAAATGGTCGCCCTTTATCCGCCCAGCCAGGATATAGTGATATTGTAGATCCGCTGGATGGTAGTCAGGCACTGGGTATGCTGGTACTGCAAGAAATCAATAAGGAAACCAAACAACTGCTGTTCGAGGCAACCGTAACATCGGGCTATTATAAGAATGCTGAAGTCAATGGGGATGATTATCGCTATGATATCTCAGCATTCAGAGTTTATAAATTGCCACTCTTTTAATTAGGTATAGAAAATGCGGCCATTTTATGGCCGCATGATGTTTAACTATTTGAGTCTAAGTCACTACTTGCTAATATCATCGACACGCATGGTGTGATCAGGTGTAATGTTGTTGACATGTTCCATGTAATCAACAATTGCCTGAGCAGTTTGCAGTCCCTTGATATATTTGACATTTTTACCCTTGGTGAAGGTAAACCCACCACCGCCTTTACCAATGAATGAGTCGAGCGCAACAGAGTAGTATTTATTGTCTTCTACCGGCTTGCCTTTAATATTGAATTCAACAATGCGCTGGCCTTGCGGTTTCGTACTGTCATATTTGAATTGTACGGTCTTAGAAGCATGCAGAATACCATTTTTCAGATCGGCCGCATGAGACATAATGGCTTTCAGATCTTTGCCGCTGATATCCATGCTCATCACATCATTGGTAAATGGGTACATGCTCAATACATCACCATAGGTAATATTGCCTTTTGGTAGTTCGGAACGAATACCGCCGGCATTATAGAAGGCAGCATCGGCGTAAGGCACTTTATACAACAATGCATCGGTTATTAAGTTACCTGTCGTTGCTGATTCACCATAGGAGCGGGTCAGAATTTCCGGTGAGTGGGCAACGACGCGGTCAGTAATGGCCTTAACCTTATTATTCCACTCATCAATTTTCGCTTGTGTTTGTGGATCGGGTTTGTAGGTATCTGCATACATCGTGATGAGTTTGCCGTTGTAGCTATCCACTTTTTTCGTTTCAGGGTTCCAGTCAAGTACCAGCTTACCTAATTCAATCGTATAGGCATCAGTAGAGACGACAAGCGTATCTCCGACTTTAATCGGCTCCGGTGTACCCTTATGAGCGTGACCGGTGATAAGCACGTTCAACCCGTAACCTTCAAGCGTTTTAGCCATTTCAACATCGGTCTTCAGCGCGCGAGCAACATCATCATCACCACCACTGGACTGGCGGCCTGGGACGCCTTCATGCGCAAGAAGCACAGTGAGGTCAACTTTTCCCTTTAACTCTTCCAGCTGTTTTTTCACATAAGGAACAGGATCCCGGCAGTCCACACCTTCACGTACACCTGCTGCAATCGCTTCATAAAACGCGGAAACACCGTGCATACCAATAACACCAATTTTTAAGCCATCTTTTTCGACGATGGTATACGGTGTTTTAATCAACGGGTTTTCCGTTCCGCTGTAAAAAACGTTGTCGAGCAGCACCGGAAATTTAAGTTTGCTGAGTTGTGTGACCAAATTCTCATGCCCGTGATCAAACTCATGGTTCCCTACTGAGACGGCATCATAGGGCATAGTATTCAGTATATCGATAATGGCTTCACCTTTGGTTAAGGTGCTGATATACGGTCCGGTAAAATAGTCACCAGCATCAAAGAAAAAAACATCTTTTTCTTTGGCTTTTGCATCTTTAACAATTTTCGAAATGGGCGCAAACCCACCAACTTCACGGGTTTTAGACACATAAGGAATAATTTCTGGAGAGACGTGGGCATGTAAATCATTGGTGTAATAGATTGTGATATCTCGGGCATCAGCGGAGAACGTTACGGCTGATGATAACCCGATACACAGAGAAAGTAATGATACTGAAAATTTCTTTTTCATATTAACCATCCATTTGTTAAATATACAACATCGATCTATGTATAATTTATTGATAAACACATATCTAAGATTAATTGCTAACTATAGAGTTTACTTTTCTGCTGATGAATTAGAATTCAAAACCCACCAGGTAATTCATACGGTCACCATAATCCTGATACCCTAATTTATTATTGAAGTAACGATAGGATACAGAGGCTG
Organism: Citrobacter sp. Awk 2; assembly: GCF_028069815.1. NCBI lineage: Bacteria > Pseudomonadati > Pseudomonadota > Gammaproteobacteria > Enterobacterales > Enterobacteriaceae > Citrobacter > Citrobacter sp. Awk 2. The sequence goes on along the minus strand of NZ_JANEWL010000170.1, from coordinate 868 downwards.
TCCAGCGGGGCATAAATTTCCAGGTAAACGTAACGGCACCATTTAGACCCGTTTTCCCACCTTGCTGCTCTGCATAAGCATCATTACGATCCATTTCAACTTCATTCCAGTTTGAAATGGCAAATTTCTCATTAAGCATTTCGAAATTATATGCAGCAACCCAGCCAAGGACATAGCCGTTAAATCCATTAGCCTGACCGTATTTTGCAGAGTTATAGTCGCTGGATAAATTATGTATCGCGACATAAGGTTTGATAAACCATGATTTCTCTACCAGACCCAGGTAGCCTACCCCATACATCATGTTCAACTCATCACCAAATTTGTTTTCCATCGACATATAAAGTTTAGTCATTAACGTAAAATCAGACCCTTCTATCGGACGATAATGTCCAAGAAATTGAGTCGTATGGTTACGTCCTTCTACTGGATGGTTGAGTACATTCATTTCGTAAAATGAGGCGAATTCACCTCTATCAAAAACAGCGCCGAAATCAGCAACAGCTTTCCATACTTCACCTCGATCGACGTTTACAAATCCTTTATTCCAATCACCGTAGCCGAGGCTAATCTTTCCATAGACGCGTTTTAGTTCAGCAGAATGGCTATTGAAGGTGGATAAGATAACGCATGCAGCAAGTAGACTCTTAATATATATTTTATTCATGCTCAACTCCATGAGGTAAAGATACTAATAATGTGCGGAAAAAATGAGAGTCTATTGATTGGGGGTTTATTCGTGAGTGATAGATGTCGCAAAAATGTCAGTGATTGAGTGTTAACGGTGCCAGGTGTCAATTAGTGTTGTTTTTTAAATGGCAACTTGATGTTTTTTGAAAGTGTTCAGTGTTACAACAGTAACATGGAT
>NZ_JANEWL010000017.1:0-58138 GCF_028069815.1 Citrobacter sp. Awk 2 | reverse complement strand
CCTTTGATGTCTGAAATATATTTGCTGTATTTTTGATCTTTAGAGTCTAGAGCCTTTTCTAAAACATCCTTATTGATATTGATTTCATCATTTTTTAAATCCGGGAAATGGGCGAAAAGAACATATGTGATATTATTACCTGGGTTTTTTACAAAATGCTGCATCATTTGAAGTAGAGGCTTATATATTGAGCTATAGCTAAAGTTGTCTACAGTTTCATGATACTTACACTGGATAGCTTCGATTCCTGTGATACTCTCAATTTCAACATCTTCAATTATACCCTCGATTGTTATAATATCAGTTTCAGATGATTGTAGAACACCCAATAGTGCCTTATTGAATTGGTATAAAAAACCTTGAATAGTGTAATCAGCAGTTCTGGACACTTTTAATCCTTATGATATTTGATTCATTCCTTCTAAAGGAATGAATCAACGGAAAATGAATTGCCAATTTATAATTTATTGACAGTAAAGGTTGTCTAATTAAAATATTACCTATGGATAATAAATACTCTGTTGAAAATGAAAAGGCTTTAGTCTTAGTAAAGATTATTAATCTTGAGCTATAAGTAGAGATTTTTGGGGTTATTTTAATCTTGAATAATTTCGTGGCGGTATTATTGAGGTTGTATTTAATGGCTTTTTGACAGAAAATTCTCATAAAAATATGAGCTAGTTTAGATCCTGTTCTCTCAACTGAATAGCTTATGCCATTTAAATTTAAAGATTGTGGGAAATCGTTCATAAAATACTCATAAACTTAGCTCTTTTTCACCTTGGTGACAAAGAAACATCCAAGATCTTTATTAACCCTTTTATAATCTATTAGTTTTTCAAGTGAAACCCCGCCATAAGTCTCAAATTTGTAAGAATTATTATTTTTTTGACAAATAGAATGTAGTTATAGGAGAGCAAGTTATATACAAATGTTAGCTCTGATAGATTGGTGAACATGAATGGAGGCTATGTGCCGTTATTTATCTCATAAGCCTTCCCAAACTTCCCGATAACCACCTTCCTTCCCTCCTCAATCTGCGCATCAACAAAGTCCGCCCAGGACTGAAGCATCTCCCGGCGCTGATTCAGGTACTCCGCACGGTTGTAGACACCGCGAACGCCGCCGATCTTATGCGCCAGGCATTTCTCCACCCAGTCTGAGTTGTAGCCTTGCTCATGGAGCAATGTGCTGGCAGTACGCCGGAAGTCATGAATAACAAAATCCCTGACGTTCAGATCCAGCGTACGCACCGCGCAGTTAAGCGTTGTTTTGGAGATCGGGCGTCGGTGGTCGTTTCGGCTGGGGAAGACGTAAGGGGAATCTCCGGCCAGAAATTTTAGCTCTTCGAACATCGCCAGCGCCTGCTTTGACAGCGGAACAATATGCGGGTTATCCATCTTCATTCTTTCGCCGGGTATACGCCATTCCAGCGCGTTGAAGTTAACTTCACTCCATGTCGCTTCAATCATCTCCGATTTACGCACCATGCAGATGATCAGCAGGTGCAAAGCCAGCTTGTGGCGTCGGTTCATGTTAGAGGTGTAGATCCCCCGTAGCAGGATGCCGATCTCTTCTGCCGTTAGCGCCACGTCGCGGCTTGATGCTTGTGCGATATAACGGGCCTCGATAGCGGCTGCCGGGTTGTTGAAGATGATTCCCCTGGAAATCGCATAGGCCAGCATGCGTTTAAGCACGTTTCGCGTCAGTAATGCGACGTGATCCGAACCTCGTTGCTTGATGCGGTCGAGCACGACCTGAATGTGGGCAGTTGTGAGTTCTTCGAGTTCCAGCTTCCCGATGATGGGAATGATGTCCTTCTTGATAACGCGAGTGATGTTGCGCGGATCGCGGTTACTTTTTTCAACGATATCGGTCAGCCAGCGTTTGGCGAATGTTTTGACTGTCGTTGGGTCTTTCTGTTTAAGTTTTTCTTCCTGCTTTTTCTGCGCGGGATTGATGCCATGAGCAACCATTGAGCGACACTTTTCACGCCAAAGCCGTGCTTCTGCAAGTGAGAAAGCCGGGTATTCGCCCAGCGTGATCTTTTGCGATTTGTTGTCAAAGCGGTAGCGGAAACGCCAGATTTTTCGTCCGGTGGGAAGAACTTCAATCACCAGCCCGTCATGATCGGCAAGTTGCCAGGGGCGGTTTCTGGGAGTAAGTGTGCGTAGTTTGGTATCTGAAAGTGCCACATCTCACCTCTACAGTGTGTCCATGAGCATCCTTTCTAATAGATTGTTTAATATTGGATTATTAACGCCTTCTTTTTCACTGTGTCCATGAGAAGGCAGATTTGAGCGTTTTTTATACCGTTTTTTGTGTCCATTTGATGTGATTTTTAGCTCAAAAAACAAACAATGACACACGGGGAATTTAAAGATGGGCACAATTCAGGACACAAAAATCGCGGATGAACCCGCACGACTATGGACGAGTACGGAAAGTAAAAACCCGCATTAACAGGCAGTTAATGCGGGTTAGTGAACGTTCACGGACGAGGATGGACTAAAACTTATTTACCAATACAGAAGCTGGAGAAAATCCGCCCCAGCAGATCGTCGGAAGTAAATTCTCCAGTTATCTCACTGAGGTTTTGCTGTGCAAGGCGCAACTCCTCTGCTAACAACTCTCCGGCCCATGCTCCTAATAGCTGAGCTTTACCCTGCTGAAGATGTTCCGCTGCTTCTGCCAGTGCCTGCAGATGACGACGACGCGCCAGGAAGCCGCCTTCCATATTGGTTTCAAAGCCCATGCTCTGTTTGAGATGGTTGCGCAATACGTCAACACCTTCGCCGGTACGCGCAGAGAGGCGAACCAGTGAGTGGCCATTTACTTCGCTGAGACCCAGCGTTTCACCCGTGATATCCGCTTTGTTACGCACGACGGTAATCGGCAGTTTTGCAGGTAAACGCGCAATAAAGTCTGGCCAGATGTCTGCGGGGTCAACCGCGTCGGTGGTGGTGCCATCAACCATAAACAGTACGCGGTCAGCCTGTTCGATCTCCTGCCAGGCGCGTTCAATACCAATGCGTTCAACTTCGTCACTGGCGTCGCGCAGACCGGCGGTATCGATGATGTGCAACGGCATACCGTCGATATGGATATGCTCACGCAGCACGTCGCGGGTGGTGCCGGCGATATCGGTGACAATAGCTGCTTCACGGCCAGCGAGGGCGTTCAACAGACTTGATTTACCGGCGTTAGGACGCCCGGCAATCACCACTTTCATGCCTTCGCGTAGCAGGCTGCCCTGACGTGCTTCGGCACGCACGGCATCAAGATCGGCTATTACGCTATTGAGCTGGGCTTCAATCTTGCCGTCAGACAGGAAGTCAATTTCCTCATCAGGAAAATCAATCGCAGCCTCCACATAGATGCGCAGGTGAGTGAGTGCTTCCACAAGATGATTGACTCGTGCAGAAAACGCACCCTGTAAGGAATTTAGCGCCGAGCGTGCCGCCTGCTCAGAGCTGGCGTCGATCAGATCGGCAATTGCTTCAGCCTGGGCTAAATCGAGCTTATCGTTAAGAAATGCGCGCTCGGAGAACTCACCCGGTCTGGCAATGCGCAGGCCGGGAATGGTCAGAATACGTTTAAGCAGCAGATCGAGAATGACCGGACCGCCGTGACCCTGAAGCTCTAAGACGTCTTCACCGGTAAAGGAGTTCGGGCCAGGGAACCACAGCGCAATCCCCTGATCCAGCACGCTGCCATCCGCGTCTTTAAATGGCAGGTAGTCGGCATAACGCGGTTTTGGCAGTTTACCCAGTACGGTTTCGGCGACCTCGCGGGCTTTCAGGCCGGAGATGCGCAGAATACCCACACCACCACGTCCCGGTGGGGTTGCCTGAGCGACGATGGTGTCGTTATGGCTCATGATATGTCTCTTTGTCATGCAATAAAAAAGGCGGTCTAATGACCGCCCTTTGCTTTATGTTCCGTTTGCCGGATGGCGGTTTCGCCTAATCCGGCCTACACCGAATCAGGAGTTTTTCTTCTCGCGGCTATGCAGGCCACGTTTCTCCAGACCACGGTAAATCAGCTGTTGCTGAATAATGGTTACCAGGTTGCTGACGATATAGTACAGCACCAGACCTGATGGGAACCACAGGAAGAACACGGTGAAGATGACCGGCATAAAGGTCATGATCTTCTGCTGCATCGGGTCGGTCACGGTGGTCGGAGACATCTTCTGGATGAAGAACATCGTCACGCCCATCAGGATCGGCAGGATGTAGTACGGGTCCTGTGCAGACAGGTCATGGATCCACAGTGCGAACGGCGCATGGCGCAGTTCAATGGAGCCCATCAGCATGTAGTACAACGCCAGGAAGATTGGCATCTGGATGATCAGCGGGAAGCAGCCACCCAGCGGGTTAACCTTCTCAGCTTTGTACAGGGCCATCATTTCCTGGCTCTGACGCTGTTTGTCATCGCCCAGACGCTCACGCATTGCCTGAATCTTCGGCTGCAGCATACGCATCTTCGCCATGGAGGTGTACTGCGCTTTGGTCAGCGGGTACATGATGCCACGAACGATAAAGGTGATAACGATGATGGAGAAGCCCCAGTTACCCAGGAAGCTATGGATCCATTTCAGCAGTTTGAACAGCGGCTGAGAGATAAACCACAACCAGCCGTAATCCACGGTCAGATCCAGGTGCGGTGCAACGGCCGCCATTTTATCCTGAATTTCCGGGCCGACCCATAGGGTGCTGGTCATCGCGCCAGTCTGACCTGGCTGTACCAGTACCGGCTGAGATTTATAACCGATAGCGGCAATGCCATTACCCAGGTTAGCTGTGTAGAAATTATTGGTGCCGTCGTTACGCGGAACCCATGCCGTTGCGAAATACTGTTGCAGCATTGCAACCCAGCCGTCTTTAGCATTGACGTTCAGGTTTTCGTTATCAGCAATGGTGTCGAATTTGTATTTCTCATACTTCTCATCAGGCGTGGAGTACGCTGCGCCACGGAAGGTATGCAGTGCAAAGTTGCTGCTACCGGTGTCGCGATGAGAGGGCAGATTGATGGATTGCTTCAACTGACCAAAGGTGGAGACTTCCAGCGGTTTCTCGCCGGCGTTCTGCACGCTGTAGTTAACGTTGACAGCATATTCACCACGTTTGAGGACAAACGTCTTCGTGAATGTGTTACCCGCTGCGTCAGTATAGGTCATCGGGATCTGCAGTTCGTTCTGACCATCAGCCAGTACAAAGGCGTCTTTTTCGACGTTGTACAGCGGACGCGGGCCGTTAGCCGGGTTATCCGGGCCGTCACGACCTGTCAGGCCACTTTGTGCCTGGTAGATGAACTGTGGCGTGGTTTCCAGTAACTGGAACGGTTCGGTTGAACCCAGTTCTTTCGGGTACGCTGGCAGTGAAGCCTGTTCCACATCACCACCACGGGTGTTGATGGTCAGATCAAGCACGTCAGTTTTAACCGTAATCAGTTTCCCCTGGCCACTGGCCGGTACGCCCTGGTCGGCGGCGCTACCCGCTGCGGTGGTCGTTGTCTGCGTGGTCTGTTGGGCCTGAGGTTGCGGATTTTTATCCTGCTCCCAAGCTTGCCAGATCATGAAAGACACGAACAGCAAAGCGATGACTAAAAGATTGCGTTGCGAATCCATCGTTAGTGTTCTCTGGTATCAAATGGTCCGGGCGGGACGGGATCGTCACCACCAGGGTGTAAAGGGTGGCATTTTAATACGCGTTTCACCGTCAACCAACTGCCTTTTATCACTCCAAACCTGCGCAATGCCTCAATTCCGTAGCTCGAACAGGTTGGAGTGAAACGGCAATGCGGCCCAAGCAGCGGACTGATAAGGCGTTGATAGACCCGAATGAGGGCTATCAGGACCCGCGAGCCAGGCGACAATGGCGACGCCATAATTTTTCCAACGCTTCCGAGAGAGCACGGTTATCGAGGTCGGCAACCCCTTTTTTAGCCACCACCACGAAATCCATTGCTGGAAGCTCGTGCTGACGTAAACGAAAGCTTTCACGCGTCAGACGTTTAATCCGATTACGTTCATGCGCACGTTTAACATTTTTCTTGGCGACTGTAAGACCGATACGGGGATGCCCCAGCGAATTCAGGCGGCCGAGGATGGTGATTTGCGGCGTGCCAGCCCGTTGTGGCTGCTGGAAGACGAATGTGAAATGAGTGGGAGTTAACAAACGTAACTCCCTGGGAAATGCGAGCTTAACCACTCAGGGGCTAGCTTTTATTACTTAGAAACGGTCAGACGAGAACGGCCTTTAGCACGACGACGTGCCAGAACCTGACGACCATTTTTATTTGCCATACGAGCACGGAAGCCGTGAGAACGGTTGCGCTTCAGTACAGACGGTTGAAAAGTGCGTTTCATGGCGATTTCTACCTAAACTTGAATAAATTCACTGACTTTTGCGTATACCCGAACGAATTTCGAACGACTTACGCCACAGTGTGGGTGATTAAAGAGGCCGGATTGTAATAATTGTACACTCCGGAGTCAATTCTCTTTCCTTATATCCCGTTTTTTTTCACGTGGTTTTGTGTAAAAAACAGGCAGCGTTGACGCCGTAAGGCGACCGTTACTCGCTGGGGGTAAGAATTATACGGGCTGGTGGATAAAGCGCAAGGATCGCTCGGGATCTTTATTAGATCGTTTAAGCAGTAAAGCATCTTTACTCATTAATTTTTTCAATATGCGCGCGAAAACCTGCAGCACTTCTCCAGGATCGTTTACACTTAGCCGATTCTGGATCATCCTGTGGATAAATCGGGAAGAATCTGTGAGAAACAGAAGATCTCTTTCTCAGTTTACGCTATGATCCGCGGTCCTGATCGTTTCATTGGATCCTGATCGGGTAAAAATTGCAGATAGCAATTCGCACGTCACCCTTTGCATAGGGTCTTGTCGATGTGCGTCAACAATCATGAATGTTTCAGCCTTTGTCATTTATCGACTTTTGTTCGAGTGGAGTCCGCCGTGTCACTTTCGCTTTGGCAGCAGTGTCTTGCCCGATTGCAGGATGAGTTACCAGCCACAGAATTCAGTATGTGGATACGCCCGTTGCAGGCGGAACTGAGCGATAACACGCTGGCTTTGTATGCGCCAAACCGTTTTGTGCTCGATTGGGTAAGGGATAAATACCTCAATAATATTAATGGATTGCTGAATAGTTTCTGCGGAGCAGATGCCCCACAGCTGCGTTTTGAGGTTGGCACTAAACCTGTCACGCAAACGCTGAAGACGCCGGTGAATAACATCGTTACACCTGCGCATGTGGCTCAACAAGTGCAACCGCAACGAGTCGCTCCGGCGGCGCGTCCCGGCTGGGATAACGTACCAGCCCCGGCAGAACCTACCTATCGCTCTAACGTCAACGTCAAACATACGTTTGATAACTTCGTTGAAGGTAAATCTAACCAACTGGCGCGCGCGGCGGCACGTCAGGTGGCGGACAATCCTGGCGGCGCCTACAATCCGTTATTCCTTTATGGTGGTACAGGTCTGGGTAAAACCCACCTGCTGCACGCTGTAGGTAACGGCATTATGGCGCGTAAGCCGAACGCAAAAGTGGTGTATATGCACTCCGAGCGTTTTGTGCAGGACATGGTTAAAGCCCTGCAAAACAATGCGATCGAAGAGTTTAAACGCTATTACCGTTCCGTTGATGCGTTGCTGATTGACGATATTCAATTCTTTGCCAATAAAGAACGTTCGCAGGAAGAATTTTTCCACACCTTTAATGCCCTGCTGGAAGGTAATCAGCAGATCATCCTGACATCGGATCGCTATCCGAAGGAGATCAACGGCGTTGAAGATCGTCTGAAATCCCGCTTCGGCTGGGGGCTGACCGTCGCGATCGAACCGCCTGAACTGGAGACGCGCGTAGCGATCCTGATGAAAAAAGCAGATGAAAACGACATTCGTCTGCCGGGTGAGGTGGCGTTCTTTATTGCCAAGCGCCTACGCTCTAACGTGCGTGAACTGGAAGGCGCACTGAACCGCGTGATCGCCAACGCTAACTTTACTGGCCGGGCGATTACTATCGATTTCGTGCGTGAAGCGCTGCGCGATTTGCTGGCATTGCAGGAAAAACTGGTCACCATCGACAATATTCAAAAGACGGTGGCGGAGTATTACAAAATCAAAATTGCGGATCTGCTTTCTAAGCGTCGATCTCGCTCGGTAGCTCGTCCGCGCCAGATGGCGATGGCGCTGGCAAAAGAGCTCACTAACCACAGTCTGCCGGAAATTGGCGATGCGTTTGGTGGGCGTGACCATACTACCGTGCTTCATGCCTGTCGCAAGATTGAGCAGTTGCGTGAAGAAAGCCATGATATTAAAGAAGATTTCTCCAATTTAATCAGAACATTATCTTCGTGACGCTATGAAATTTACCGTTGAACGTGAACATTTATTAAAACCGCTTCAGCAGGTCAGCGGCCCGCTGGGTGGTCGTCCTACACTGCCGATCCTCGGAAACCTGTTGCTACAGGTTGCGGATGGAACGCTTTCTCTGACCGGTACCGATCTCGAAATGGAGATGGTGGCACGCGTGGCGCTGATCCAGGCTCATGAGCCTGGTGCAACCACCGTTCCGGCGCGTAAATTCTTCGACATTTGTCGTGGGTTGCCGGAAGGTGCGGAAATCGCCGTTCAACTGGAAGGCGACCGTATGCTGGTGCGTTCTGGCCGCAGCCGTTTCTCGCTGTCCACATTACCTGCTGCTGACTTTCCGAATCTGGATGACTGGCAGAGCGAAGTCGAATTCACCTTGCCGCAGGCAACGATGAAGCGTCTGATTGAAGCCACGCAGTTCTCAATGGCGCATCAGGACGTGCGTTATTACTTAAACGGTATGTTGTTTGAAACTGAAGGCGAAGAGCTGCGTACCGTGGCGACCGATGGTCACCGTCTGGCTGTTTGTTCTATGCCGGTTGGTCAGTCCCTGCCTAACCATTCGGTGATCGTACCGCGTAAAGGTGTGATTGAATTGATGCGTATGCTCGACGGTGGCGACAACCCGCTGCGTGTGCAGATCGGCAGCAATAACATTCGCGCACACGTGGGCGATTTCATCTTTACCTCCAAACTGGTGGATGGCCGCTTCCCGGATTACCGTCGTGTACTCCCGAAGAACCCGGACAAACATCTGGAGGCGGGCTGCGATATTCTCAAACAGGCGTTTGCCCGAGCGGCAATTCTTTCTAACGAGAAATTCCGCGGCGTGCGTCTGTATGTCAGTGAAAATCAGCTCAAAATCACGGCCAACAACCCGGAACAGGAAGAGGCGGAAGAGATCCTCGACGTCACCTATCCGGGCACTGAACTGGAAATCGGTTTTAACGTCAGCTACGTGCTGGACGTACTTAATGCGCTGAAGTGTGAAAATGTGCGCATTATGCTGACCGATTCCGTATCCAGCGTACAGATTGAAGATGCAGCGTCACAATCCGCAGCCTATGTCGTCATGCCTATGCGCTTGTAAAGAATATCGGGCTATCTTACTTGTTATTCTGGCTCCGGGCAGTGCTCGCAATCCTCACGTACTTCAGTACGCTCCGGTTGCTGTGCGCTGGCCGTAACCAGACTAACTGCGACGATAACGCCCTGGTTATGAGTTGATATGTCGCTATCCCGACTGCTAATCAAAGACTTCCGCAATATCGAAAACGCGGATCTCGCTTTATCCCCTGGCTTTAACTTCCTGGTTGGCGCGAACGGCAGCGGCAAAACCAGTGTGCTGGAAGCCATCTATACACTCGGCCATGGCCGGGCGTTTCGCAGTTTGCAGATTGGCCGTGTGATTCGCCACGAGCAGGAATCGTTTGTCCTCCACGGGCGTTTACAGGGTGAGGAACGCGAGACCTCGATTGGTCTGACGAAAGACAAACAGGGCGACAGTAAAGTACGCATTGATGGCACTGACGGGCATAAGGTCGCAGAACTGGCGCACCTGATGCCGATGCAGCTGATAACGCCTGAAGGGTTTACTTTACTCAACGGCGGCCCCAAATACAGAAGAGCATTCCTTGACTGGGGATGCTTTCATAATGAAGCCGGATTTTTCACCGCCTGGAGCAACCTGAAGCGACTGCTCAAGCAGCGCAATGCGGCACTGCGCCAGGTGAGTCGTTATGAGCAACTGCGCCCGTGGGATAGAGAACTTATCCCGCTGGCGGAACAAATCAGCACCTGGCGCGCGGAGTACAGCGCGGGTATCGCGCAGGATATGGCAGATACCTGCCAGCAGTTTCTTCCCGAATTCTCTCTCTCGTTCTCTTTCCAGCGTGGTTGGGAGAAGGAGACAGATTATGCTGAGGTGCTGGAACGCAGTTTTGAACGCGACCGCATGTTGACCTACACCGCGCACGGCCCGCACAAGGCGGATTTCCGCATTCGCGCCGACGGTGCGCCGGTGGAAGACACGTTGTCGCGTGGGCAGTTAAAACTGCTAATGTGCGCCTTACGACTGGCGCAAGGGGAGTTCCTGACCCGTGAAAGCGGACGGCGCTGCCTGTACCTGATAGATGATTTTGCCTCTGAACTGGATGATGCGCGTCGCGGGCTGCTGGCCAGCCGCTTAAAAGCCACGCAATCTCAGGTCTTTGTCAGCGCAATCAGCGCTGAACACGTTATAGACATGTCCGATGAAAATTCGAAGATGTTTACCGTGGAAAAGGGTAAAATAACGGATTAACCCAAGATAAAATGAGCGAGAAACGTTGATGTCGAATTCTTATGACTCCTCCAGTATCAAAGTCCTGAAAGGGCTGGATGCGGTGCGTAAGCGCCCGGGTATGTATATCGGCGACACGGATGACGGCACCGGTCTGCACCACATGGTATTCGAGGTGGTAGATAACGCTATCGACGAAGCGCTCGCGGGTCACTGTAAAGATATCGTTGTGACGATTCACGCTGACAACTCCGTGTCCGTTACCGATGATGGCCGTGGTATCCCAACCGGTATCCACCCGGAAGAGGGCGTTTCGGCGGCAGAAGTTATCATGACCGTTCTGCATGCAGGCGGTAAGTTCGATGATAACTCTTATAAAGTGTCTGGTGGTCTGCACGGCGTAGGTGTATCCGTCGTTAACGCCCTGTCGCAAAAACTGGAGCTGGTGATTCGTCGTGAAGGCAAAGTGCATCAGCAAACTTACGTGCACGGTGTGCCACAAGCACCGCTGGCGGTAACAGGCGAAACAGAATTGACCGGTACCCAGGTCCGTTTCTGGCCAAGCCACGAAACCTTCACCAATGTCGTTGAGTTTGAATACGACATTCTGGCGAAGCGTCTGCGCGAGCTGTCCTTCCTGAACTCCGGCGTATCCATCCGCCTGCGCGACAAACGTGACGGCAAAGAAGATCATTTCCACTACGAAGGCGGTATTAAGGCATTTGTTGAGTATCTCAACAAAAATAAAACGCCGATCCACCCAAATATCTTCTATTTCTCCACCGAAAAAGACGGTATCGGCGTTGAAGTTGCGCTGCAGTGGAACGATGGCTTCCAGGAAAATATCTACTGCTTTACCAACAATATTCCGCAGCGTGACGGCGGTACTCACCTTGCAGGCTTCCGTGCGGCGATGACCCGTACTCTGAATGCCTACATGGACAAAGAAGGTTACAGCAAAAAAGCGAAAGTTAGCGCCACCGGTGACGACGCCCGTGAAGGCCTGATTGCCGTCGTATCGGTAAAAGTACCGGATCCGAAATTCTCCTCTCAGACCAAAGACAAACTGGTTTCTTCAGAGGTGAAATCGGCGGTAGAACAGCAGATGAACGAACTGCTGAGCGAATACCTGCTTGAGAACCCGTCTGACGCCAAAATCGTTGTCGGCAAAATTATTGACGCTGCGCGTGCGCGTGAAGCGGCTCGTCGTGCCCGTGAAATGACCCGTCGTAAAGGCGCGCTGGACTTAGCAGGTCTGCCGGGCAAACTGGCTGACTGTCAGGAACGTGACCCGGCACTGTCTGAACTGTACCTTGTGGAAGGGGACTCTGCGGGCGGTTCTGCGAAGCAGGGCCGTAACCGTAAGAATCAGGCGATCCTCCCGCTGAAGGGTAAAATCCTCAACGTTGAGAAAGCGCGTTTCGACAAGATGCTCTCTTCCCAGGAAGTGGCGACGCTGATCACCGCGCTGGGCTGTGGTATTGGCCGGGACGAGTACAACCCGGATAAACTGCGTTATCACAGCATCATTATCATGACCGATGCGGATGTCGACGGCTCGCATATCCGTACGCTGCTGTTGACCTTCTTCTATCGCCAGATGCCAGAAATCGTGGAACGCGGTCACGTCTACATTGCGCAGCCGCCGCTGTACAAAGTGAAAAAAGGCAAGCAGGAACAGTATATTAAAGACGATGAAGCGATGGATCAGTACCAGATCTCCATCGCTCTGGATGGTGCAACGCTGCATACCAACGCCAATGCGCCGGCCCTTTCCGGTGAGTCGTTAGAAAAACTGGTTTCTGAGTACAATGCGACGCAGAAAATGATCGGCCGTATGGAACGCCGCTTCCCGAAAACGCTGCTGAAAGAGTTGGTTTATCAGCCAACGTTGACAGAAGCCGACTTGGCGAGCGAGCAGACCGTTACCCGTTGGGTTAATGCGCTGGTGACGGAACTGAATGAAAATGAACAGCACGGTAGCCTGTGGAAGTTCGACATTCAGGAAAACACTGAACAAGGGCTGTTCGAACCGATTATTCGCGTGCGTACGCACGGCGTGGATACCGATTACGCACTGGACCACGAGTTTGTGACCGGCGGCGAATATCGTCGTATCTGCACGCTAGGTGAGAAACTGCGCGGCCTGATTGAAGACGATGCATTTATTGAACGTGGTGAACGTCGTCAGCCGGTTGCCAGCTTCGAGCAGGCACTGGACTGGCTGGTGAAAGAGTCCCGTCGCGGCCTCGCTATTCAGCGCTATAAAGGCCTGGGCGAGATGAACCCGGAACAGCTGTGGGAAACCACCATGGATCCGGAAAGCCGCCGTATGCTGCGCGTTACGGTGAAGGATGCGATTGCGGCTGACCAACTTTTCACCACCCTGATGGGTGATGCTGTTGAACCGCGTCGTGCATTTATCGAAGAAAACGCCCTGAAAGCGGCGAATATCGATATTTAAGCCAATCTGTAGGCCGGATAAGGCGGTTTACGCCGCCATCCGGCAAGACGTTGTATTGTGCCTGATGGCGCCTTGCTTATCAGGCCTACAAACGACACCCCATCTACAAAAAGGGGAATCCCGATTCCCCTTTCTATCCCCCTTTTCGTAGCTGTTTTTTGAGCGGAATCGCGTTAGCATGAGGACGGACTCATTTAATCCGGGGAACTCATGGCTATCAAACTTATTGCTATCGACATGGATGGCACACTTCTGCTGCCCGATCACACCATTTCACCTGCGGTCAAAACGGCCATTGCCGCTGCGCGCGCGCGAGGTGTGAATGTGGTGCTGACCACGGGGCGCCCGTATGCTGGCGTCCACAGCTATCTGAAAGAACTGCATATGGAACAACCCGGTGATTACTGCATTACCTACAATGGTGCACTGGTGCAGAAAGCCGGAGACGGAAGTACCGTCGCGCAAACCGCGCTGAGCTATGATGATTACCGTTTCCTGGAGCAACTCTCCAGGGAGGTCGGCTCGCATTTCCACGCACTCGATCGCAATACGCTGTATACCGCCAACCGTGACATCAGTTACTACACGGTACATGAGTCTTTCGTCGCGACCATCCCACTGGTGTTCTGTGAAGCAGAGAAAATGGACCCGGCGACCCAGTTCCTGAAAGTGATGATGATTGATGAACCAGAGATCCTCGATAAAGCTATCTCGCGTATTCCAGCAGAGGTAAAAGAGAAGTACACCGTGCTGAAAAGTGCGCCGTACTTCCTCGAAATTCTGGATAAACGCGTCAATAAAGGGACGGGCGTAAAATCACTGGCCGATGCGCTGGGAATTAAAGCGGAAGAGATTATGGCGATTGGCGATCAGGAAAATGATATCGCGATGATCGAATACGCAGGCGTAGGTGTTGCAATGGATAATGCTATTTCGTCGGTGAAAGAAGTGGCTAACTTCGTGACGAAATCCAATCTTGAAGACGGCGTTGCCTGGGCAATTGAGAAATACGTTCTCTCCTGATACACGTTGTGCCTGGCTTCGGCCAGGCATAGAACATTAAGAATGTTATAAAAATCATGTTTGTATTATCAGATGTGAAATCGCACATTAATCCCCCCACTTAGCACGTAACTTCTATACTCTCCCCCCTTCTTTTATATTCGGGCGATTCCTGCCTGCAACTATGTTTCCTTATGACTAACACACGCATCCGCCTGGTGTTGATGACGTCTTCCTGTTTGGCTTTTCAAGCCTGGGCTGCGACGGATTCTGGCTCAACATTGACACCGCTGTATGACTATCAGGACGATGGTCAGGCTACTTCTTTGCCGACAAAACCCGCGGCTAAACCAACCGCAAGCCACTCTGTTTTGCCGTTTTTAGGTGAGGAGGCACGTAAACGTGGCTACGACCTGCCTGAGCCGTTTGGCGTGAATATTAACTACATGAATATCAGGCAAAATATTAATGTAGACAGTATTAATTTCAACGGTCTCTCCCTGCGCGGTCACTCATTGGATAACGCGTTTAAAATCAACGTTGGCAATACCCGAGAGAGAAGTAAAACCGAAACCTTAAAACTGGATGCCTGGCTACTGCCTTTTATGAACGTCTATGGCCTGATTGGCTATACCGACGGGCACTCTGTTTCGCAGATAGGTGTAGGAATCAAAGGACCACGTAAATACCGCACACCAGCTAATTTGCAGAATCTGGCATTTCAGCTCGACTTTAAAGGTACAACCTACGGTGTAGGAACGACTCTGGTTGGCGGAGTGGGCAACTGGTTTACGGCTTTTGATGCCAACTATACGCAAACGCAGTTCGATATCCTTGATGGCAGTATCAATGCCTTTACCGTCTCTCCGCGTGTAGGTTATCGCTTTACCACTCCCGGCGTGGAGGCCCTGCACATGCCATCCGGCAAGTTAAATCTGTGGGTGGGCAGCATGTATCAGGATGTGCAGCAAGAATTTAGCGGCAGCCTGAACGATCTCACAATGCCTTCTGCCGCACTGCAAAAAATGGTGGATATTGCGAACAAGGATGGCAATGGTCGCTTCGATGTTAAACAGCACCTGCAATCACCCTGGAATGTGCTGGTAGGCGCGCAATATGAGTTGACCCGCAACTTTAATATCACCACCGAAATTGGCTTTGCCGATCGTAATAGCTTCTTTGCTGCGGGAGAGTATCGTTTTTGACGCGCATCGGCCTGCTTCTGTTTTTCTGCCTCTTAGCCGGATACGTTCAGTCGGCGCTGCCGACCCGTAACGAGGTTGACGGCTGGCTGAATAAACTGGGCGCCAGCGATAACTTTAACGCCAGTAAAGGTATCGACTGGGGAGTGATGCCTGGGCCGTTTTATACCCCGGAACTGGGGTTGGGGATCGGTACGGCGGTGGTGGGGATGTATCGACCCGATCCGAACGATACGGTGAGTCAAAACTCGACGCTGACGCTGAGCGGTTACTTTAGCTCAACGGGGGCTTTCGGCATCACGATGCAAAATTATGCTTTTTTCGCCGACGATCGCTGGCGTTTCTTTCTTAATGGCGCATTAACAGATACCCCAACCTACTACTGGGGACAGGGTTTTAGCGCTGGAGATAAAGATAGCCAAAAACAGCAATATACCGCTCAGGTCCTGGATTTGCGTCCAACGCTATACCGGCGGTTAGCACCTAACATCTATCTGGGACTCGGCTGGTCGCTGAATACTCAGCATGCTGCGCAAATGGACGACAACGACCCTCCGAAAATTGAAAACACGCCGCAGGGGGCATCGGTTCTCAGTTCCGGGAGCAGCGTAGAATTGAGTTGGGACGATCGTGATTTCGTCCCTAATCCGCGTAAAGGACAGTATGCCGATGTACGCTACACCCGCTTTAATCCGGAGGTGGGGAGTGATACCCGGTTTGATGAATACCAGTTGCATTACAGTCGTTACCACTCGCTGGACGATAAAAACGTGCTGGCATGGGAGGCGGATGGCACGTTTACCCAGGGATCAGTGCCGTGGAGCATGATGCCGCTGCTCGGTAGCAATCAACGCATGCGCGGTTATTACGAAGGGCGCTATCGGGATAAGAATGTCGTTAGCGGACAACTTGAGTATCGCCGCAAGCTCGATTGGCGGCACGGCGTGGTCGGTTGGCTGGGCGCAGGTACTATGGGGCCATCATTTAGTGCGCTGGACGACGGACGTTGGCTGCCCTCGGCAGGAGTCGGTTATCGCTTTGAATTCAAGCCGCGCGTTAACGTACGCCTGGATTACGGCATCGGCAAAGGCAGCAGTGGTTTCTATTTTCAGGTCGGAGAGGCATTTTGAGCAGGTTGCTGAAAACCATGTCATTACTGGCATTACTTCTCGCAGGCAGTGCTGGGGCAGTATTACCGGTGGCATTAGATCTGGCTCCGCAGGCAACAGCGAGGGCAACCACCGCGTGGCCTGCTATGCCGCCACAGCCACTGCCTAAAGGGTTACGTCCTTGCTGTGCATTTGGCTACAACTTGCATGCGGAATTTCTGGGCATGCCGGTACCGTTTTATCAGCTGGATAACGTGGTCCCGGCAGGCCACCTTGGATTGCATCAGTACAACGATAGCATGCTGGCCGGGCTGGAAAACCTGAGCGGTTTAAGCCGTGAGAATAACGGTATTCTCTATACCGCCCGTGGCGGTTTTATTGATACCGCCCACGTTCGTGATACCGCTGATATGACGGTCTATATCTTTAGTCAGATCCTGCCGAAACTGGGGCAGGCTTTTACGCTCGATCTGGATACCGAGCTGGCCCAGCGCCGGTTGGTGTTTAATGCCTTTACACCACCAACCGATCCAGTCGCGCGTTATACGCTGGCAGCCTGGCTGGCCGCTCATCTGGCTTTTCAGGTCGCGGAGTGGCATGAAATTGCGCAATGGTACGGTTTTGAGTCTGTTCCCGGATTTTCTGAAGGTGTTTCTGCTTTTTCGCCAGAAGATCTTTACTCCAACCTGCTTGGTGCCCGCCTGGCGGTGTCACTGATTCTGGAGGGACAAACGGTTTCTCAGGGGGTTTACGAGGTGGCGATGGGAACGGCGCTTCGTCAGGCACTTGTCCATCTTGGCGCTCAGTCGCCGGAACTCACCCGTTTCCATTTCGATATGCTGGACGGTCGCTGGTGGAACAGTCGGCGTCGGGTGCCGGAAAAATATCTGGTACTGCGGCGTAACTATCAGATGGGGGATAATCGTTTGCCGACACGCGTGCCCGGCGAGCAAGCTGTTCTGCAGCGACTGGCGCTGCCGCACCACTGGCAGGGCGTTGATCTTAATGCTGTCGGAGAGCTGCAACTGTGGCCGGGTACAGCAATGGAGCGGTTACCGCCGCCCATTCGTTACTACACCTTCGAGGACTTCCCCGCTTTGGCAGTGAACGCTCAGCAAGCTGATGCGCTTGCGGCCCGCTAAAGGCTTATGGGATATGCGCTGTGCATGGTAAAAAGGAGCGGTATTTTTTGTCCGGGACACCGCCATGAAACAAATCACCTTTGCAGCGCGTAATCATCAGCTTACCAATATCAACACCTGGACACCGGACAGCCAGTGGCTGGTCTATGATGTGCGTCCTTCCGGCGCGTCATTTACGGGTGAAACCATTGAGCGAGTGAATGTGCAGGATGGTGAGGTTGACGTCATTTACCGTGCTACACAAGGCGCACATGTCGGCGTGGTGACCGTTCATCCTAAGTCTGAGCAGTATGTCTTTATTCATGGGCCAGAAAACCCAGATGAAACATGGCATTACGACTTTCATCATCGCCGTGGTGTGATTGCAACCCAGACCGCAGTGGCGAATCTGGATGCGATGGATATTACCGCGCCATATACCCCAGGCGCGCTGCGTGGCGGTAGTCATGTGCATGTCTTTAGTCCGAACGGTGAGTTTGTTAGCTTCACCTACAACGACCATGTGCTGCATGAGCGTTCTCCGACACTGGATTTACGTAACGTTGGCGTGGCTGTTCCCTATGGCCCGGTGACTGTGTCAGCAGATCATCCGCGTGAGTACAGCGGTAGCCACTGGTGTGTGCTGGTCAGTCAGACTACACCGGAACCCAAACCGGGCAGCGATGAGATTAACCGGGCTTATGAAGAGGGTTGGGTAGGAAATCATACGCTGGCCTTTATCGGCGATACGTTGTCTGTCAGTGGCGAAAAAGTACCGGAACTGTTTATCGTTGATTTGCCACGCCATGAAAGTGGCTGGAAACAGCCTGGCGATGCGCCTCTGGAGGGAACGGAAGCAACAATGCCTGCGCCACCAGCCGGCATCGTTCAACGACGCCTGACGTTTACTCACGATCGCGCCTTCCCGGGGCTGGTGAATCAACCGCGCCATTGGGTACGCAGCAATCCAAAGGCATCCGAAATTGCGTTTCTGATGCGCGATGACAACGGTATCGTGCAGTTATGGCTCATTACCGTGCAAGGGGGGGAGCCGCGTCAACTAACCCGTAGCGCCACGGATATTCAGTCGGCATTCAACTGGCATCCGTCGGGGCGATGGTTGGGATTTGTGCTGGAAAACCGAATTGCCTGCTGCGATGCGCAGACGGGAGAGATTGAATTTTTAACGACCAGCCATGGCAACCCACCTTCAGCAGATGCGATTGTCTTCTCTCCTGATGGCCGACAGGTTGCCTGGATGGAAGACGTCGACGGTTTCCGCCAGCTATGGGTGACAGAAACCGGACGTTAACTTAAGGCGCAGGCATTTGAGCTGGGGGGATAACGGCGTTGGTGGCTTGCGTTTTCTCCTCGCTCTTTTCTACGCGGGATCGGACCGAGTTATCCTTGCGAAAGAGATCCCACGGGAGCAGTACCGTATCCAGAACCGCAGTAAAAGGCATATCCAGAATAGCCAACGACTTTGTTCCCCAGTTCGTATCGCTATCGCCAATCATTGTGGCACTGGCACGGGTGCCTGGATAGGTCCCTTCTTTCCCTCCGGTATGTGACATCACGCTGGAGCAGCCGCTTATAAAAACCATCCCGCTGCACATCATCAGTGTTAACACCATTTTTTTTATCATCATTATTTCATCTGCTAATCATCGTGTTTGCATGGTGAGTTAAAGCGATCCGTTGCGAAAATAACATCACCATCTTGTCGCTCTGTGGCGGCAATCGCGATTTAACGATAACGACTGCTCCCCCCAGTGTATGCAATAGACAACAAACTGCAAAAAAAGTCAGAGGAGTACGCTTGAAAAGTTTGTATTAAGACCCATTTTTAGGGTGTAGACAAATGAAGGGCATGCCTGATGGGTGTCCTGGCTACCTGACCTGTCCAAGATGGAAGGTCCAACATTCTCGCTGATTTCAGGAGCTATTGATTATGCGTAACTTTGATTTATCCCCGCTATACCGTTCTGCTATTGGATTTGATCGTCTGTTTAACCTGTTGGAAAACAACCAGGGCCAAAGCAATGGTGGCTACCCTCCGTACAACGTTGAGCTGGTAGACGAAAACCATTACCGCATTGCAATTGCCGTTGCGGGCTTTGCTGAAAGCGAGCTGGAAATTACCGCTCAGGATAATTTGCTGGTGGTGAAAGGCGCGCATGCGGACGAGCAAAAAGAACGTACTTACCTGTACCAGGGTATTGCCGAACGCAATTTCGAACGCAAGTTCCAGTTAGCGGAGAACATCCACGTTCGCGGCGCAAACCTGGTAAACGGTCTGCTGTATATCGAGCTTGAGCGCGTGATTCCTGAAGCGAACAAACCGCGCCGCATCGAAATCAACTAATTTATCTGTCGGGCCGCTTGCGCGGCCCCGCTAAGCACAGGCTTGCCGTCAGGGAGCCGAAAGGTACTTACTCGCTTCTTAGAAGGAGAATATTATGCGTAACTACGATTTATCCCCACTGCTGCGTCAATGGATCGGTTTTGACAAACTGGCCAATGCATTACAAAACGCCGGTGAAAGCCAAAGCTTCCCACCCTATAACATCGAAAAGAGCGATGATAACCACTACCGCATTACCCTTGCGTTAGCCGGTTTCCGCCAGGAAGATTTGGATATTCAACTGGAAGGCACTCGTCTGACTGTAAAAGGTACGCCGCAGCAGCCGGAAAAAGAGACCAAATGGTTGCATCAGGGGCTGGTCACTCAATCATTCAGCCTGAGCTTTACGCTGGCTGAAAATATGGAAGTCTCCGGCGCAAGCTTCACCAATGGCTTGCTGCATATTGATTTGACCCGTAATGAGCCTGAAACCATTGCTCCACAACGTATCGCCATCAGCGAACGTCCCGCATTAAATAGCTAAATAGCTAAATAGCTCCAAGCCTTTGCCCCGCCAGAAATGACGGGGCTTTTTTGTGCTTTACCACCCATACATTGCGCCTGTACTCTGCGAGAATCCATTTACTTAATGATGTTATTCACAGGGAACAGAAGAATGAGTGATATAGCATTGACGGTCAGCGTTCTGGCATTGGTGGCGGTTGTCGGGTTATGGATCGGCAACATTAAAGTACGGGGCGTTGGTTTTGGCATCGGAGGCGTGCTGTTTGGCGGTATTATCGTCGGACACTTTGTCGATCAGGCAGGGATGACCCTGAGCGGCGATATGCTGCATTTTATTCAGGAATTTGGCCTGATACTCTTCGTCTATACCATCGGCATCCAGGTAGGGCCGGGTTTCTTTGCTTCACTGCGTGTTTCGGGACTGCGTCTGAACCTGTTTGCAGTGCTGATCGTAATTATCGGGGGGCTGGTCACCGCGCTTCTGCATAAGATCTTCGCGATTCCGCTGCCCGTGGTGCTGGGGATCTTCTCCGGCGCGGTCACCAATACGCCCGCACTGGGTGCCGGGCAGCAAATTCTGCGCGATCTGGGTACGCCGGGGGATGTGGTCGATCAGATGGGGATGAGCTATGCCATGGCTTATCCTTTCGGTATTTGCGGTATTTTGCTCACGATGTGGCTGATGCGCCTCATTTTCCGCGTGAACGTGGAGTCCGAGGCTCAGCAGCATGAATCAACGCTGACCAACGGTCATACGCTGATTCAGACGATGAACATTCGTGTGGAAAACCCGAACCTCAATAACATGGCGATTCAGGATGTTCCCATTCTGAACAGCGACAAAATCATCTGTTCACGCCTGAAGCGAGATGAAACGTTAATGGTGCCGTCGCCGGGGACGATTATCCAGATGGGCGATCTGCTCCACCTGGTCGGACAGCCAGGCGATCTGCATAATGCGAAGGTGGTGATTGGGCAGGAAGTGGACACTTCACTGTCAACGCGGGGCACGGATTTGCGCGTTGAACGTGTCGTTGTGACCAACGAACAGGTGCTTGGCAAGCGGATCCGCGACCTGCACTTTAAAGAACGTTACGACGTGGTGATTTCCCGTCTGAACCGCGCGGGCGTTGAACTGGTCGCCAGCAGCGATGCCAGCCTGCAATTTGGCGATATCCTGAATCTGGTGGGGCGACCTTCGTCGATTGATGCCGTTGCCAATGTTGTGGGTAACGCACAGCAAAAACTGCAGCAGGTGCAGATGTTGCCGGTGTTTATCGGGATCGGGCTTGGGGTTTTGTTGGGTTCAATCCCGCTGTTTATCCCCGGTTTCCCGGTGGCATTAAAACTGGGGTTGGCCGGTGGACCACTGATTATGGCGTTGATTTTGGGGCGTATTGGCAGTATCGGTAAGCTGTACTGGTTTATGCCTCCCAGCGCGAACCTGGCGTTGCGTGAGCTAGGTATTGTGCTCTTTCTCGCGGTGGTTGGGCTGAAATCCGGCGGCGATTTTGTGAATACGCTGACGCAGGGCGACGGTCTGAGCTGGGTGGGCTACGGTATTTTCATTACCGCCATTCCGCTGATTACTGTCGGTTTACTGGCACGTATCTTTGCCAAAATGAACTATCTGACGCTGTGCGGTATGCTGGCAGGGTCGATGACGGACCCTCCTGCGCTGGCATTCGCTAACAACCTGCACGCCACCAGTGGCGCAGCCGCTCTCTCCTACGCCACCGTTTACCCGTTGGTGATGTTCCTGCGCATTATTACTCCGCAACTGCTGGCGGTGCTCTTCTGGGGATTAGGTTAAAACTGACCTATCCAGCCAGCATATCCAGGAATGCCTGATGCGCTGCGCTTATCCGACCTACATCGTTCACTGTAGGCCGGATAAGACGCCAGTCGCCATCCGGCATTACAAAGCACATCTCTCTTTTCCATTGTCTCATCACATTACGCTCCCTTTCGTTTGCGAATCAGGTTCATACTCCTTCACTGTTCCGGTATAACGACCAGACTACAATATTGAAGGAGTCGTCATGAAGATTTCCCGCCTTGGGGAAGCGCCGGATTACCGCTTCTCACTGGCTAATGAGCGTACGTTTCTGGCGTGGATCCGCACTGCGCTGGGTTTTCTGGCGGCGGGCGTTGGTCTTGATCAACTGGCCCCGGACTTTGCTACGCCGGTCATCCGTGAGGCACTTGCTTTGTTGCTGTGTCTGTTTGCTGGGGGGCTGGCGATCTACGGTTATCTGCGCTGGTTGCGAAATGAAAAGGCGATGCGTCTGAAAGAGGATATGCCGTACACCAACAGCCTGCTGATTATCAGCGTTATGTTGACGCTTGTGGCGGTGATTGTTATGGCGCTGGTGCTGTATGCCGGATAGTCGTAAGGCTCGTCGCCAGTCCGATCCTGGTCTACAACCGGAACGGACATCGCTGGCCTGGTTTCGTACGTTGCTAGGCTATGGTGCACTGATGGCGCTGGCGATTAAGCATAACTGGCATCAGGCGGGAGCGTTATTCTGGGTTTCGATAGCTGTGCTGGCAATTGTGGCGATTATTCTCTGGCGCTACACCCGCAGCCGTAACCTGATGGATGTTACGCATAGCGATTTTTCTGAATCTCGCGCGGTGCGTGACAAATTTATGATCTCCCTCGCGGTGTTATCCCTTGCAATACTGTTTGCTGTAACACACGTTCGCCAACTTATCGTATATATCGGGAATTTTGCATGACAGTATGTGAGGACATGGATGTTAGTGAGGGTATTTTAAAGGTGGTGATTGATCACCAGAAGAGTTTACAACCTATTGAACTGTACCGTGATTTACGACAAGGAGATGTTCGCCTCGTACAGTTTATCCCGCTGATTAAGCGCGATGAAGCAGGCAACCTGACGGCTGAATCTGTCACACCAGAAGGGTGGGGGCAGTTTTTAAATACGATATTTGATATCTGGGTTCGTGAAGATATTAATCGGGTATCTATTCAGCTTTTTGATAAAACGCTGCGTCGATGGTGCGGTCTGGCGGTGCAAATTGAACGGCAATTGACCTCACCGCAGAGCGCGCGTTGCCGGTCATGTTCCTTATCGCAATTTTACCGTGGTGATTGCCCGGTGCATGGGGATATTCACGGGGAAAACGTGCTGTGTGCGGGATATCAGGCCTTCTTTGAACACTCATCACCCCATATGCGCGTCATGCGCGATCTGATTAAACAGCATCGCTCACCGATGGAGCTGATGGCGATGCTGCGTTGAGATCAGCGGGGGTTAGCGTCCTTTTGCCAGGTATTGCGCCATTTCGGCCTCAGGAACCATACCGCCGCCGGTCGCCCATACCAGATGAGTGGCGTTTTTGAGCTGTTCGGCACTGAATCCATGCATCTGCTGGTAATCCGCGGAGGCACAAACGTGCTGCGGGCCAGCCATGCCAGCCAGTGCTGACGGCTCAAGACGAATATCTTCTTCCTGCGCCAGCCAGCCCAGCATGTCATACATGGTCTGGTCTTCCAGCGTGTACAGACCGTCGAGCAGACGTTCCATCGCCCGGCCTACAAATCCCGATGCGCGACCGACTGCCAGCCCATCTGCCGCCGTCAGGTTGTCGATGCCGATATCCTGCACGGAAATCGTGTCGTGCAGTCCGGTGTAAATCCCCAACAGCATGCACGGTGAATGAGTCGGCTCTGCGAAGAAGCAATGAACGTTGTCACCGAATGCCAGCTTCAGACCAAATGCCACCCCGCCAGGGCCACCACCCACACCGCACGGCAAGTAAACAAACAGTGGATGGTCAGCATCTACCACACGTCCCTGCTGGGCAAACTGGGCCTTCAGGCGCTGTCCGGCAACCGCATAACCTAAAAACAGCGTGCGAGAGTTTTCATCGTCGATAAAGAAACAGTTCGGATCGGACTCTGCCGCCTTACGACCTTGTTCAACTGCCACACCGTAATCTTCTTCGTACTCCACAACGGTAACGCCGTGGCTGCGCAGCTTAGCCTTTTTCCATGCGCGGGCGTCCGCAGACATGTGTACCGTCACCTTAAAGCCGATGCGGGCGCTCATGATGCCGATAGACATCCCCAGGTTGCCGGTTGAACCTACCGCGATGCTGTACTGGCTAAAGAACTGTTTGAACTCGGGCGAAAGCAGCATGCTGTAATCATCATTTGTCGTCAGCAGACCTGCTTGCAGTGCCAGTTTTTCGGCGTGTGTCAGCACTTCATAAATACCGCCACGGGCTTTGATTGAGCCAGAAATTGGCAGGTGGCTGTCTTTCTTCAGCAGAATTTCGCCGTTGATAGGCTGTCCGTACTCTTTTTCCAGCCGCTTCTGCATGGCGGGAATGGCGGCCAGCTCAGACTCGATAATGCCGCCGGTCGCCGCCGTTTCCGGGAAGGCTTTTGCCAGGTACGGCGCGAAGCGCGTCAGACGGGCGTGGGCGTCCTGAACGTCGTGCTCAGTCAGGCCAACATACGGTAAACCTTCCGCAAGAGAGGTGGTGCCAGGGTTAAACCAGGTCGTTTCCTTGAGAGCGACCAGATCTTCCACTAAAGGATACTGGGCGATAAGTGTTTGAATGTTTTCCATAGTCAGTCTCGTTGCGCTTAGATAATAAAGGAAAGCAGGAATGTGCACGCCAGTGCAATAACGGACGCGATAAATGTCGCGGTCGTATAGTATTTGAACGTCTCATTCAGAGTGGCTCCGCAGTACTGCTTCACCAGCCAGAAGAGGGAATCTGTAACGATTGTGCAGCCAATTGCACCAGAACCGATGGCAATAGCGATGATCTCCGGGCTGACGTTTGGGTAAAGCGGTAGCATAGGGGCCACAATCGCTGTCGCACCCATCATGGCAACGGTGGCTGAACCCACTGCAGCATGCAGGATCAGTGCTACCAGCCATGCCAGCAGAATCGGGTGCATGTGCATATTCGAGAGGATCAGCGCGAGGGTATCCGCCAGCCCACTGCTTTTCAGGATAGCGTTGAATGCGCCGCCTGCGCCGATAATCAGCAGAATATTGGCTATGGAGCCAAAACCATTTTCGGTATGCGTCAGTAGCGCGCCCATGCCGATATGCTGACGCAAACCGAGGATGTAATAGGCCACGAAAACGGCGATAAACATCGCGGTGATTGGGTTACCAATAAACTCCAGCAGCGTATAAACCGCGCTGCCTTTCGCCATATTCAGCTCAGCGACGGTCTTCATCAGCATCAGGCCAATCGGCAGCAGCACGGTAAACAGCGTAGCACCGAGCGATGGCAGTGTACCTTCGT
Organism: Citrobacter sp. Awk 2; assembly: GCF_028069815.1. Taxonomy (NCBI): domain Bacteria; kingdom Pseudomonadati; phylum Pseudomonadota; class Gammaproteobacteria; order Enterobacterales; family Enterobacteriaceae; genus Citrobacter; species Citrobacter sp. Awk 2. The sequence goes on along the minus strand of NZ_JANEWL010000017.1, from coordinate 32,394 downwards.
CGCGAACCTTCAGGTCGGAAAACTCAGCCGGAACCGGTTTAAACGGCAGACGGTTGCCGAGGAATTTCAGGTACAGCGGTCCGCCGATTAGCGAGGCCATCAAGCCAACCAGTAAACCGTAAACGATCACTGTACCAATATCGGCACCCAGCTTGTTGGCCACGAACAGGGCGGCAGGATGTGGCGGTACCACGCAATGTACAGCCATCAGCGCAGTACACAGCGGGATCGCCAGTTTCAGCAGTGAGGTATTGGTTTTTTTAGCGATAGAGAATGCCAGCGGAATCAATAACACCACGCCTACTTCAACGAACAGTGTGATGCCGCAAATCAACCCGACCAGTACCATAATGACGTCAGCCGAAAGCCAGCGACAACGCTGCAACGTCAGACCGATGCGTTCCGCCGCGCCGGATACTTCCATCATTTTGCCGAGAATGGTACCAAGACCGATAACGGCAGCGAGAAAGCCCAGCGTACCGCCGATGCCACTCTCAATGGCGTTGACCATATCCAGCGGTCCCATGCCCATCATCGTACCCACGAAGAAGCTGGCTAACAGCAGTGCCAGAAACGGGTGGAATTTGAACTTCACGATGGTCAAAACGATTAATACGATGCTTATCAGCAGCGTACTCACAACCCAGATTTGAGAGTGCATAACTCACCTTGCCCTGTGATTAATATAGGGGTATTGGACAAAAATAAGGCACAGTCTGACAAACGATAAAAATCCCCTTTCACATGAGCCAGATTGAATCAAATGAGTGATTTACATCTAATTACGCATTATTTATGCGATATGGTTCACCTTGATTCATCTTTATGCTGATTTTTACAGCGATTTTTTTTACACTCCGGCGAATGATTCAGGATGAAAGAGGTGAATATGGACCCCCTTCGTGAAGTCAGAAATCGGCTGCTCAATGGTTGGCAACTCTCAAAACTGTATACCTTTGAAGTGGCGGCCAGACATCAGTCGTTTGCGCTGGCGGCAGACGAACTTTCCTTAAGCCCCAGCGCCGTCAGCCACCGAATTAATCAGCTTGAAGAAGAGTTGGGGATTCAGCTGTTTGTTCGCTCTCACCGCAAAGTGGAGCTCACTCACGAAGGTAAACGGGTGTTCTGGGCGTTGAAATCGTCGCTGGATACGCTGAATCAGGAAATCCTCGATATCAAAAACCAGGAGCTGTCCGGGACGCTCACTGTGTACTCACGCCCCTCCATCGCACAGTGCTGGCTGGTTCCGGCGCTCGGTGACTTTACCCGTCGCTATCCGTCGATTTCCCTGACAATCCTGACCGGGAATGACAACGTCAATTTGCAACGTGCCGGGGTTGATCTGGCCATTTATTTTGACGATGCCCCCTCTGCACAGCTCACGCACCATTTCCTGATGGATGAAGAGATCCTGCCGGTATGCAGCCCGGACTATGCCCGTCGTTATGACCTTACGGGGTCGTTAGTGAATCTGCCGCACTGCACGTTGTTGCACGATAGACAGGCATGGAGTAACGACTCCGGGACCGATGAATGGCACAGTTGGGCGCAGCATTTTGCCGTGAATTTGCCGACATCATCAGGTATCGGCTTCGATCGTTCTGATTTAGCGGTCATTGCGGCGATGAACCATATCGGCGTAGCGATGGGACGAAAGAGACTGGTACAAAAGCGCCTCGACAGCGGGGAACTGGTCGCGCCTTTCGGTGATATGGCGCTGAAATGCCATCAACACTATTACGTCACCACGTTACCCGGCAGGCAGTGGCCAAAAATCGAGGCATTTATTGGCTGGCTGCAGGAGCAGGTTAAATAAGCGGGCCGCGAATATTTTTTACGCTTTCTCTCTACACCAGGTATCAAAAATCATGCTAAATACGTGATATCACACCTGATGATTTGCGTAAGGACGACCGTGTTAAAGCCGATTGTTTCCCTCTTACTGTTAGCCAGTGCCGCCGTGTATGCCGCGCCCCCTGCGCTGACGGCGGCGTTGTATGCACAGCAGCTTGGGGTTGGAATGGACGTAGATTGGGCTCGCACCGATCGCGGTATCCGCGAGTTCGATCCGCTGGTGGTACGGGATTTCAAGGCGAAGGGGATCTCTCATGTGCGTATTCGTGTGGCGGGTGAGCCAACAGAAGCCAGACTCATCCATTTGCGCAAGCTGGTAGAGGCTTGCGAGCAATACGGCGTGATCCCGATTATTGCTTATCAGGCTGATGAATATAAAAAAGACCCCAATAGCGGCAACGAAAAAGAGGTGGTTAACTGGTGGGTGGCGGTGGCGCATTACTTTGGTCAAAGCTCGCCGTTGCTGGGCTTTGACCTGATTTATGAGCCTGCCGATAAGCTTAATCACAATCAGACTTCGCTCAATCGGGTGTATGACAAAACCATTCGTACTATCCATGCCATCGACCCGCAGCGGATGATTTTCATTGCGCCGCGCCTGCGCGCGGCACCGGAAGATTTGCCTAATCTGAAATTACCGCCGCAAAGCCAGAATACCGTTCTGGCTGAATGGCATATCTTCCCGTGGGGGCCGCTAAAAAATAACGGTAAGTACCCCTGGACGTCGGGGACTGCGGCAGAAAAAGCTGCCATTCGCGCCCGTATTAATACTGCCATTCACTGGCAACAGAAAACGGGTCACGTCAGTTGGGTAGGGGGGTGGTCACCGGGAGAAACCATCAAAAATGCGCCTTCTGCCGCGCAAACTGCATTTGCACGGTTTATGGCATGTGAACTGCGCAAGGCAAAAATCCCCTATGCAATCAATGCTGATACGCAGTTTTATGATGGTGAAGAAGGTGCCTGGCGTCCCGCACTGGAGCCGTTGATTAATACGATGATTGCGCCTGAATGTGAAAAGCCCGGCGATAAGCCGGGCCATCATGCGCTTAAACCGCCTGTCCCTGATGCGACACGCGTGACGCCAGCGGCAGCCAGCACACAAAAATCAGCAGCCCCATAAGGGTCATCAGCAGCCCGAGGCTGGCTTGTCCGGTCTGCGGTAGCATCGCGGAGAGCCACGCCAGCACGCCAGAGCCAATGTTCTGTAAGCCACCAACCAGCGCGCCGGCAGTACCTGCCAGGAACGGGAAAGGTTCCATTGCGCCGCTGGTTGCCAGTGGGAACAACATCCCCGCACCGAAGAAGAACAACGCGGCAGGAACCAGCAGTGTCCAGACGTTCATCACATCAAACAAACCTGGGATCCACATCATCAACCCGGCAACCAGACAGCAGGTAACCGACTGCCACATTAGCGTTGAAAATCGCTTGTTAGGGCGACCGGCGAACCATGCGCCGAAAAACGCCGCCGGAATAGGCAGAATAAACAGGATACTGACCGCCATGCTGCTTAAACCCAGCACCGCGCCCATCAATACCCCAGAGCAGGCTTCGAAGACGGCAACGCCTGCCAGGCCGCCGATCAACATCAGCACGTAACAGGTGAATGCGCCGTTGCCAAACAGGGTTTTGTAGCTGGCAATAAGCCGTGGACGTGGCGCGCCAGCAGGCCGAGTTTCCGGCATCCAGCGCGCCATGCTAAATGTGACGCCCGCACATAGAATCAGCAGAAAAATATAGCAAGCGCGCCAGTTCCACAGCGTATCCAGCATGCCGCCAATCAGCGGTGCCAGCAACGGGCTGACCAGGATACCCATATTTAACAAACTATTCGCGTGACGAAGCTGAGTACCTTCATACAGGTCTCGCGGTAGGGTTCGCGCCATCACACCGCCAACGCCCGTGCCCATCCCCTGGATGGCACTGGCGATGATCAATACTGTCAGACTATGGGTAGTAATGGCGACCAGCGTAGCCAGCATAAAAATAGACATCCCGGCGAGGATCACCGGGCGACGACCTACGCGGTCGGAAAGCGGGCCGTAAAACAGTTGTGACACGCCGTAGGTCAGCAGGTAGGCAGCCATTACGCTTTGCACCGCGCCTTCGCGAACGTTCAGTTCACGCGCCATATCAGCAATCGCAGGGATATAAATGGTTTGCGCCATCTGACCCACCGCCACCAGTAATACCAACATCAACAACAAATTGACGCTTCTATGCCTTTTCATTTCGCTGATTACTTTTCAAATGAAGAAAAAATAAGAATAAGGTGCTGCACTTTCCCATAAATGCGCGTGGAATCTACCACAACAGAAAAAGAAGGCCAGATAGTGGGCTGGAATGTTCCAACGATGAACGGCAGGAAATGTAAACAAATAGCGGCAACAAATGTTGCCGGATTGCATCAGGTCGACAGCGCGATTATGACAAACGTAGCAATACTGCGCCGGCGGCAATACCTCCGGCAGCGATAAGGCGTACTCCGGCGACTTTCTCTTTTAGCAGCAACCAGGCGAGCAGCGCGCCAAATAGAATGGATGTTTCACGCAGTGCGGCTACCACCGCCAACGGGGCCTGAGTCATCGCCCATAGTGCCAGCCCGTAAGAGCCCATGGTGCCAATACCACCAAGAATACCTTTCTTCCACTGGTGCGCCAGATAGCGGGAGGCTTCGCGGCGTCTGGCAATCATCGCCCAGCTCAACAAGCAGGAGCCGTTCAGGAAGAAGGTCCAGAGCGTGTAGCCCAGAGCAGTCTCTGAAAGCCGAACACCGGTGCCATCAACCAGCGTATAGCCGGCAATAAAACAGGCATTGATGAGCGCCAGAACGATCCCTCGTTGTGAACTGCTGCGTCCGTTAAATGCCATGCCGAGGATCGCCAGGCAGATTGTGGCAATCCCCACCCAGGCCAGCATTGACAGACTATCGCCGAGAAACAGGACGCTGATGATAGCGACCAACAATGGGGCGGTGCCGCGCATGATGGGATAGGTCTGGCTCATGTCCGAAACCTGATAGGTTTTGGCAACCAGAACGGTGTACACCACCTGTAATGCGGTTGAAATCGCCAAAAATGGCAGGCTGGCGGCAGAGGGTTGGGGGGCGAAGGGTAAGAGAATCAGAGCCATAATCGCAGCCGAGCCGCTCACGCTGATAGCCGAGTACAGTTTGTCATTTCCTGCTTTAACAATGGCGTTCCAGCTGGCATGAAGCAGCGCGGCGAACAGTAAAATGCAGAAAACAGAAAGAGTCATAGCGGTATTCTTCCCTGAGAATGTCATAAAAACGTAACATATTGGCTCGACACAAGCACCTGGGAGAAGGTGAAAGGGGAGCAGGTGATAACCCGCTCCCCTTAAGTGCGACTTGAATCTGAACTATTTTATATACTTCAGAACAGCATCAAGCAGTTGCAGTGCTGCAACGATGAGTTTGAGGATAAGAATAGCGATATCCACGAGGCTCATACGCTCTCCTTTTGGTACAAGGAGCACGGTGCTGGCGTACCTCGCCGCTGCCTGTTGCCAGCACCTTTGTTGACGTAACACAGTGTGCTCACTTCGGGGGTTAAGGCGCTGACGGCACCACCCGTTTCAGCCAGGACTTTGTTGCGCCGGTAAAACAGCGGCCCCCTCGCGCACTGCGAACATTCACAGTATAGATAAATACTGTATGTATGAACAGTATTTTATGGACAAAATCCGCAAAGCGATCCATACTCAGAAACGTCAAAATCCGTACCTTAAATTGCGCGTTCGTTGCCGATCGCGTATACTTCTTGCGTTGACGTAACACAGTGTGTTCTGCGGTTACCAGCCGCAAACCCTGAAAAAAACCTCGCCCCGGCGGGGTTTTTTGTTTTTACATTGCGTACAGCTAAACGTGATCTTTGACGCATTTTTGCGCAGATGAAAAATTTTCCATTGTCACGCTGAAAAACCTGTGTTTGTATAAATCCTGTTAACCAACAAACAGACAAGGTCCCTAATGAACCCTTCCATGCTGACTGCGACCCTACTAAAAACTGCGCCATCTCGCGCAGCGGTCGTCGTGCGTGTGGTGGTGGTCGTCGGCAATGCGCCGTAGGGTCCGGAACAACACACGATTCCAAAACCCCGCCGGCGCAAACCGGGCGGGGTTTTTCGTATAAGAGACCTGCCCGGAGCAAAGGCCCAGAATAAAAGGACTGGAGCATGGCAAGTTCGGGCATCACATCCAAGCGTACGCGCTTTACGGGCGCAGAATTCATCGTTCATTTCCTGGAACGTCAGGGAATTAAAGTCGTCACCGGTATTCCTGGCGGCTCAATTCTCCCCGTCTACGACGCCTTAAGCCAAAGCACGCAAATCCGTCATATCCTGGCGCGCCACGAACAGGGTGCGGGGTTTATCGCCCAGGGGATGGCACGAACCGAGGGTAAACCTGCGGTGTGTATGGCCTGTAGCGGGCCGGGGGCAACTAACCTGGTTACTGCTATCGCCGATGCGCGCCTGGACTCTATTCCGTTGGTGTGTATCACCGGGCAGGTTCCGGCCTCTATGATCGGCACTGACGCCTTCCAGGAAGTTGACACCTACGGCATCTCTATCCCCATCACCAAACACAATTATCTGGTTCGCCATATCAATGAATTACCGCAGGTCATGAGCGATGCCTTCCGCATTGCGCAGTCAGGACGCCCAGGCCCGGTGTGGATAGACATACCTAAGGACATTCAAACAGCCGTATTTGACATTGAAGAGATGCCGGAGCCTGCAGAAAAAGCCCCTGCGCCAACCTTTAGCGCGGACAGCGTTCGCGATGCTGCCGCCATGATCAATGCGGCACAACGTCCGGTGTTGTATCTCGGCGGCGGCGTGATTAACGCACCTGAGCGCGTACGTGAGCTGGCGGAAAAAGCGATGCTGCCCACAACCATGACCTTAATGGCGCTGGGCATGTTGCCAAAAGCGCATCCGCTGTCGTTAGGTATGCTGGGCATGCACGGCGCACGCAGCACCAACTTTATTCTGCAAGAAGCTGATTTATTAATTGTTCTTGGCGCACGTTTTGATGACCGGGCGATTGGTAAAACCGAGCAGTTCTGCCCGAATGCAAAGATTATCCACGTGGATATCGATCGTGCCGAGCTGGGTAAAATCAAACAGCCGCACGTAGCCATTCAGGCGGATGTGAATGAGGTGCTGGAACAGCTGATCCCATTAATTGAGGCGCAGTCGCGCGACGCGTGGCATCACATGGTGGCGGATTTGCAGCGTGAATTTCCATGTACCATTCCACAGGAAAGCGATCCGCTCAGCCATTATGGGCTGATTAACGCCGTTGCGGCTTGCGTAGACGATAGCGCCATCATCACTACCGACGTGGGCCAGCATCAGATGTGGGCGGCGCAGGCCTACCCGCTGAATCGCCCACGTCAGTGGCTGACGTCTGGTGGTCTGGGGACCATGGGCTTCGGTCTGCCCGCAGCGATTGGCGCGGCGCTGGCGAACCCGGACAAGAAAGTGCTGTGCTTCTCCGGTGACGGCAGCCTGATGATGAATATTCAGGAAATGGCGACTGCCAGTGAAAATCAGCTGGATATTAAAATCATCCTGATGAATAACGAAGCGCTGGGTCTGGTGTATCAGCAGCAGAGCCTGTTCTATAAACAAGGCGTATTTGCTGCGACCTATCCGGGGATGATTAACTTTATGCAGATTGCCGCCGGTTTTGGTCTCGAAACCTGCGATTTAAATCATGAAGCGGATCCACAGGCGGCGCTGCAGGAGATAATTAATCGTCCAGGACCTGCGCTGATCCACGTACGTATTGATGCAGAAGAAAAAGTGTACCCGATGGTACCGCCGGGTGCGGCAAACACTGAAATGGTGGGGGAATAAGCCATGCAACAGCAGACTCATGACAACGTAATCCTGGAACTCACCGTACGCAATCACCCGGGTGTAATGACCCACGTTTGTGGACTGTTTGCCCGCCGTGCGTTCAACGTGGAAGGGATCCTCTGTCTACCGATTCAGGACAGTGATAAGAGCCGTATCTGGCTATTGGTGAATGACGACCAACGTCTGGAGCAGATGATAAGCCAGATCGACAAACTGGAAGATGTGGTGAAAGTGGCACGCAACCAGTCTGATCCCTCAATGTTTAACAAAATTACCGTCTTCTTCGAGTAATCCGCTCAAGGCAGAGGCCGCTTGAAGGATGAAGTGTATATCGTTAAGGTAATCGCCTTTGCTGGATGGCGGCATTCATGCCTTGTCCGGCCTACCTTCTTGTAGGCCAGATAAGCGCAGCGCCATCAGGCGTTTTCCAGTACCAGGACATAACCCATGATTACCGTTGCCCTTATCGACGACCACCTTATCGTCCGTTCCGGGTTTGCCCAACTGTTGGGGCTGGAACCCGATTTGCAGGTTGTGGCTGAGTTTGGCTCAGGTAGCGAGGCGCTGGCAGGATTGCCAGGGCGCGGCGTGCAGGTCTGTATCTGCGACATCTCCATGCCTGACATTTCCGGCCTCGAACTGCTAAGCCAGTTGCCAAAAGGCATGGCGATTATCATGCTCTCCGTCCACGACAGCCCGGCGCTGGTGGAGCAGGCGTTGAACGCAGGGGCGCGAGGCTTCCTCTCAAAACGCTGTAGCCCCGATGAGCTGATTGCCGCGGTGCGTACCGTGGCGACCGGCGGCTGCTATTTAACGCCGGATATCGCCGTCAAACTGGCGGCCGGGCGTCAGGACCCACTCACCAAACGCGAACGTCAGGTGGCAGAAAAACTGGCGCAAGGGATGGCAGTCAAAGAGATTGCGGCTGAACTGGGCTTGTCACCAAAAACGGTACACGTGCACCGCGCCAACCTGATGGAAAAGTTGGGCGTAAGCAACGATGTTGAGTTGGCACGGCGGATGTTTGACGGCTGGCAATGAACACGTTCTTTTCCCGGTTAGTCACCATTGTTGCCTGCTTTTTTATCTTCTCTGCCGCATGGTTTTGCCTGTGGAGCATCAGCCTGCATCTGGTTGAACGCCCGGAGCTGGCAGTGCTGCTGTTTCCATTCGGCCTGCGCCTGGGGTTGATGCTGCAATGCCCGCGCGGCTACTGGCCGGTGCTGCTGGGCGCGGAATGGCTGCTTCTGTTTTGGCTGGCACTGGAAGTGGCACTGTCCCATCTGCCACTTTTGGTGATCGGTAGCTTTCTCACCTTACTTCCCGTCGCACTGACCTCACGTTTCCGCCATCAGCGTGACTGGCGCACATTGTTATTACAGGGGGCAGCACTGACCGCGGCGGCATTGCTGCAATCGCTACCATGGCTTGGGCAAGGTGAAGAGGCCTGGACCGTGCTGCTGCTAACACTCACTGGTGGACTGACGCTGGCGCCGATCTGCCTGGTGTTCTGGCACTATCTGACCAGCACCACCTGGCTGCCGCTGGGACCTGCGGTGGTTTCTCAACCCGTGAACTGGCGCGGACGACATCTGATCTGGTATCTGCTGTTGTTCAGTGTCAGCCTGTGGTTGCAGTTGGGTCTGCCGAATGAGCTGTCACGCTTTACGCCGTTTTGCCTGGCGCTGCCGATTATTGCACTTGCCTGGCATTATGGCTGGCAGGGGGCGCTGATCGCCACGTTGATGAATGCCATCGCGCTGATTGCCAGCCAGACCTGGCACGACCATCCCGTCGACTTGCTGCTCTCCTTGCTGGCGCAGAGCCTGACCGGTCTGCTGCTCGGCGCGGGTATTCAGCGCCTGCGTGAACTCAACCAGTCGCTGCAAAACGAGCTGGCACGCAATCATCGTTTGGCGGAGCGTTTGTTGGAAACCGAAGAAAGCGTGCGCCGCGACGTGGCGCGTGAACTGCATGATGACATTGGGCAGACCATTACCGCGATTCGTACTCAGGCCGGTATCGTTCAGCGACTGGCGCCGGAGAACGTGGGCGTGAAGCGCAGTGGGGCGCATATTGAGCAGCTTTCACTCGGGGTATACGATTCGGTACGTCGCCTGTTGGGGCGTTTACGCCCGCGCCAGTTAGATGATTTAACCCTGGAGCAGGCTATCCGTTCGTTGATGCGGGAAATGGAGCTGGAAAGTCGCGGTATCGTCAGCCACCTCGACTGGCATATTGATGAATCAGAGCTCAGCGAGAGTCAGCGGGTGACGCTGTTTCGCGTCTGCCAGGAAGGACTAAACAATATTGTTAAGCATGCCAATGCCAGCGCGGTGACGTTGCAGGGCTGGCTACAGGATGAGCGGTTGATGCTGGTGATTGAGGACGATGGCAGCGGCCTGCCGCCGGGTTCGAATCAGCAAGGATTTGGCCTCACCGGGATGCGCGAGCGCATTACGGCCCTCGGCGGTAAGCTTTCGATATCCTGTACGCACGGTACGCGGGTCAGCGTCTCTTTGCCTCAGCGTTATGTGTAAGGAATGGCAATGTTTCAGTTTCTAAAAGCCCCGGCGAATGCGCCACTCATTACCAATAAAAGTGAAGTAGATGCCCGTTATCGCTACTGGCGGCGGCATATTCTGACCACCATCTGGCTTGGCTATGCGCTGTTTTATTTCACGCGCAAAAGCTTCAACGCGGCGGTGCCGGATATCCTGACCAGCGGTGTGCTGACCCGCAGCGATATTGGTCTGTTGGCAACGCTGTTTTACATCACTTACGGCCTGTCGAAGTTTGTCTCTGGTATCGTCAGCGATCGTTCCAACGCCCGCTATTTTATGGGCATTGGCTTGATTGCAACCGGCTTGGTAAACATCCTGTTTGGTTTCTCGACCTCGCTTTGGGCCTTTGCGCTACTGTGGGCACTGAATGCGTTCTTTCAGGGCTGGGGATCGCCGGTATGCGCCCGTTTGCTGACTGCCTGGTACTCGCGTACCGAGCGTGGTGGCTGGTGGGCGCTATGGAACACCGCACATAACGTCGGCGGGGCGCTGATCCCGATGGTGATGGCGGCGACGGCGCTGCATTATGGCTGGCGTGCAGGAATGATGATTGCCGGAATACTGGCGATTGTGGTGGGATTTTTCCTGTGCTGGCGATTGCGCGACAGGCCGCAGGCGATTGGCTTACCCCCGGTTGGCGACTGGCGGCACGATGAGTTAGAAATTGCCCAGCAGCAGGAGGGCGCAGGCTTAACCCGCAAAGAAATTCTCACCCGCTATGTATTGCTGAATCCCTACATCTGGCTGCTGTCGTTGTGTTATGTGCTGGTGTACGTGGTACGTGCAGCGATCAACGACTGGGGTAATCTGTACATGTCAGAAACGCTGGGGGTCGATCTGGTGACCGCCAACACCGCAGTGACCATGTTTGAACTGGGCGGGTTTATCGGGGCTCTGGTGGCGGGTTGGGGGTCAGATAAGCTGTTCAACGGTAATCGTGGGCCAATGAACCTGATTTTTGCCGCCGGGATTTTGCTCTCAGTCGGTTCGCTGTGGCTGATGCCGTTCGCCAGCTACGTGATGCAGGCGGCGTGCTTTTTCACCACCGGATTCTTCGTCTTTGGCCCGCAAATGCTGATTGGTATGGCGGCGGCGGAGTGCTCGCATAAAGAGGCGGCGGGCGCGGCAACCGGGTTTGTCGGGCTGTTTGCCTATCTGGGCGCTTCACTCTCCGGCTGGCCGCTGGCGAAGGTGATGGAGGTTTGGCACTGGACAGGATTCTTTGTGGTTATCGCTATTGCGGCGGGAATTTCCGCGCTGCTGCTGCTGCCGTTTTTAAACGCCCAGGCCCCGCGCGATCTCAACGAAGCGTGATGCACCTCACCTTTTTGCCCTGAGTGGGGCAAAACTAAGAAATTTTCCCGGTTTCACCTGGACGCTGTCTCAGGCGTGATCCCGGGCTGATTTTTACAATGCCTGCTATTCGCAGGTATAAAAATTAGCTCGGAGAGTCCTATGCTGGCCTTCTTAAACCAGGTGCGCAAGCCAACCCTGGATCTGCCGCTCGATGTGCGGCGTAAAATGTGGTTCAAACCGTTCATGCAGTCCTATCTGGTGGTCTTTATTGGCTACCTGACCATGTATCTGATCCGCAAAAACTTCAACATCGCGCAGAACGACATGATCTCCACCTACGGGCTGAGCATGACGCAGTTGGGGATGATTGGCCTGGGCTTCTCCATCACCTACGGCGTGGGTAAAACGCTGGTTTCTTATTACGCGGATGGCAAAAACACCAAGCAGTTCCTGCCGTTTATGTTGATCCTCTCTGCTATCTGTATGCTCGGCTTCAGTGCCAGCATGGGCGCAGGTTCAACCAGCCTGTTCCTGATGATTACCTTCTACGCGCTGAGCGGTTTCTTCCAGAGTACTGGCGGTTCGTGTAGTTATTCCACCATCACCAAATGGACACCTCGCCGTAAACGTGGTTCTTACCTCGGTATGTGGAACATTTCCCACAACCTCGGTGGTGCCGGTGCGGCGGGTGTGGCGTTGTTTGGTGCCAACTACCTGTTCGACGGTCACGTCATTGGTATGTTTATCTTCCCATCGATTATCGCCCTGATTGTTGGCTTTATCGGCCTGCGCTATGGCAGCGACTCCCCGGAATCTTATGGTCTGGGGAAAGCTGAAGAACTGTTCGGTGAAGAGATCAGCGAAGAAGACAAAGAGACCGAAGAAAATGACATGACCAAGTGGCAGATCTTTGTTGAGTATGTGCTGAAAAACAAAGTGATCTGGCTGCTGTGTTTCTCCAACATCTTCCTGTACGTGGTCCGTATTGGTATCGACCAGTGGTCTACCGTGTACGCGTTCCAGGAACTGAAGCTTTCCAAAGAAGTGGCGATTCAGGGTTTTACTCTGTTTGAAGTGGGTGCGCTGGTCGGTACGTTGCTGTGGGGCTGGCTCTCTGACCTGGCAAACGGTCGCCGGGCGCTGGTGGCCTGTGTGGCTCTGGCATTAATCATTGCGACACTGGGTGTTTACCAGCACGCCAGCAACCAGTATGTCTATCTGGCTTCGCTGTTTGCCCTCGGCTTCCTGGTGTTTGGCCCGCAGCTGTTAATCGGTGTCGCAGCCGTTGGTTTCGTACCGAAAAAAGCGATCGGCGCTGCCGATGGGATTAAAGGGACATTTGCCTATCTGATCGGTGACAGCTTCGCCAAGCTGGGTCTGGGGATGATTGCTGATGGTACACCGGTTTTCGGTCTGACTGGCTGGGCAGGTACCTTCGCCGCGCTGGATACCGCCGCTATCGGTTGTATCTGCCTGATGGCTATCGTGGCCGTGTTTGAAGAACGTAAAATTCGTCGCGAGAAAAAGATCCAGCAATTGAAAGTCGCTTAAGTGTGTAGTGGTAACTTTTACCCGCCTTCATGGCGGGTTTTTTTATGGTTTAGACTGACTGGTTTCATGCACCAGATTGCGTAGCCACTGATGCGCCGCATCGCGGTGCGTGCGTTCGTGCCAGGCCATACTTTTAGTAAAACCAGCAATGGGCAGCGGCGGTGGCACAACGTGCATCCGGGGATCGGTATAGTCCAGCCGGGCAGGGACGACGGCAATCATCTCGCTAATCGCGAGGATATCCGGCAGAACCAGAAAACTGCTGACTGACAAACCAATCTGTCGTTTTCGTCCAACATCTGCCAGCGCATCATCGGTGACCCCCCAGAAACTTTCCCCCTTATAAGAAACCAGCACATGCTCCAGCGCGCAGAAGCGATCGAGTGTTAACGCCTGATGGGCATCGGGATGATCATGACGCATGAGACAAACATACTCTTCGTTATATAACGGGCGGTTGTGCAGATTATCCGGTGTTGAATCCGGCGTCAGCAGCGCCAGGTCAATTTTACCCTGCTCAAACTGTGTTGTTAGCTGCTCCTGCTCAACGGGAACGACCCGCACACGAATACCTGGCGCACGTGCGCGAAGCGCGGCGATAAACGGCACGATCACCGCTTTAAGGGCGTAATCGGTCGCGGCGACGGTAAAGGTGAGTACCGCGGTGAGCGGGTCGAACTGCGCGGGCTTAAGCAGGATATCAATGTCGCTGAGGATCTGTTTGATGGGCGCAGCCATTTCGCGAGCCCGTAATGTCGGGACAATACCGTGCGGTGTGCGGACAAACAGCGGATCGTCAAAATAATCGCGCAGACGATTTAGCATGCCGCTAACCGCCGGTTGGGTGAGCGATAGTCGTTGCGCCGCCCGGGTAACGTTGCGTTCATCCAGCAGGGCATCCAGCGTTTTCAACAGATTAAGATCGAGGATTCTGATATCAGATTTCATGATGTCTGCTCATGGGTTCGATAAGTCACATTATGACACGTTCAGTCGTCGACACAGGTGAATTTGCCGCTATGATGGGCGTCCTGTCGGGTAATGGATGTGCGCATGATTTGGATAATGCTGGCCACGCTGGTTGTTGTTTTTGTTGTGGGTTTTCGGGTACTGACGTCCGGGTCACGGCGCGCGATTCGCCGTCTGAGCGAACGTCTGAGTATTGATGTCGTGCCGGTAGAATCGATGATCGATCAGATGGGGAAAGTGCAGGGAGAGGCGTTTTTACAGTACCTCCATCGACCTGACGAATCGCATCTGCAAAATGCTGCCCAGGTGCTGCTAATCTGGCAAATCGTCATTGTAGACGGTAGTGAACAGAATCTGCTGCAGTGGCACCGGGTGTTGCAAAAAGCCCGGCTGGCCGCGCCGATTACCGACGCACAGGTACGCCTGGCGCTGGGTTTTCTGCGCGAAATGGAGCCGGATATGCAGGAGATAAATGCGTTTCAGATGCGCTATAACGCCTTTTTTCAACCTGAAGATGGAGTGCACTGGTTGCACTGATATCAAAATATATGATGACGGATATTTTTAATCGTCATTATATTTATATCTCTCTCCCGCGCATGATGAACCTCGTTAACTTACACGACGAGGTTCATCATGAAACAAGCGACTCAACAAAGCGCAATTATCTGGCCACAGGCGTATTTGCCAGGGACGACCGATAACTTTGCCTCCAATGAAATCATTGTTGCCGGACTGAGCACCCGCGCTGTCTGGGCTCAGCTCAACGACACAACGCGCTGGCCGACGTATTACAGCAATGTGGCGGATATCCGGTTTCACGATGGCTCTGGACCGTTACTGAGCATGAACGCCCGTTTCCGTTTCACAACCTTTGGCTTCCCAATTGAAGCGCAAGTCATCGAATATGCGCCACCGGTCGATGGTCAGGCTGCGCGTATTGCCTGGCACGGTTGGGCGGAAGGGGATGCTGATTCGCGTCTGGATGTTGTCCATGCCTGGCTGTTTGAAGATTTACCTGGCGGGCGCGTACGTATTCTGACCCAGGAGTCGCAGCGTGGTGTTCCGGCACAGGAGCTGGCACGCACGCTGCCTAATCCGATGATTAACGGTCATCAGGAGTGGATAGTCGGGCTGGCAAGGGCTGCACGTGACGCTTAATTGGGTCAGCAAAGATCCTCTGTTGTAGGCCGGATAAGACGACGTCGCTATCCGGCGATAAACAGTTGCTGAAACGTTAAATACGTCACAAATTTAATGTTACACTGCGTAACTTTTCTACAATAACCCCACGCAGGTAACAAAATGAGTGACGCTATTGAACAAAAATCCCGCGCTGAGGCAAATACCCGACCGAACTGGTCGGCGGTATTTGCCGTGGCGTTCTGTGTTGCCTGCCTGATAACCGTTGAATTTCTGCCCGTCAGTTTGTTGACGCCAATGGCGCAGGACCTCGGTATTTCGGAAGGTGTTGCCGGGCAATCGGTGACCGTAACGGCGTTTGTCGCCATGTTTGCCAGCCTGTTCGTGACGCAAATTATTCAGGCAACCGATCGTCGCTATGTCGTGATCCTCTTTTCGGTACTGCTGACAATCTCCTGCCTGCTGGTTTCCTTTGCCAACTCTTTTACCCTGTTGTTGATTGGTCGTGCCTGCCTCGGTCTGGCGCTCGGAGGGTTCTGGGCGATGTCGGCATCGCTGACCATGCGTCTGGTTCCTGCACGGACGGTGCCGAAAGCGTTATCAGTGATCTTTGGCGCAGTCTCTATCGCACTGGTCATTGCCGCCCCGCTGGGGAGTTTCTTAGGCGGCATCATTGGCTGGCGCAACGTCTTTAATGCCGCGGCGGTGATGGGCGTGCTGTGCACCATCTGGGTGGTGAGATCGCTGCCTTCGCTGCCCGGTGAGCCATCACATCAGAAACAAAACGTGTTTAGCCTGCTGCAACGACCGGGGGTAATGGCTGGCATGATGGCTATCTTCATGTCCTTTGCCGGGCAGTTTGCCTTCTTTACCTACATCCGCCCGGTGTACATGAATTTGGCGGGATTTGATGTGGATGGTTTGACGCTGGTGCTGCTGAGCTTTGGTATTGCCAGCTTTGTCGGGACGTCGCTCTCGTCGGTGATCCTGAAACGTTCGGTCAAACTGGCATTAGCCGGTGCACCGCTGGTGCTGGCGCTCAGCGCGCTGGTGCTGATTCTGTGGGGGAGTGACAAAGTGGTGGCGGCCGCCATTGCGATTATCTGGGGGTTGTCGTTTGCGCTGGTACCGGTCGGCTGGTCGACGTGGATCACCCGTTCTTTGGCCGATCAGGCAGAGAAAGCCGGGTCCGTTCAGGTCGCCGTGATCCAACTGGCTAACACCTGCGGTGCCGCGATTGGCGGGTATGCGCTCGATAACCTTGGTTTGCTGTCTCCCTTGATGCTCTCAGGTGCTCTGATGCTGCTGACGGCGCTTCTGGTGGCGGCGAAAGTTCGCATAAAAGGTATGCAATAAACTAAAGCTCGGTATGCCGGATCGCTATCCGGCATCCAGGTTGGTTTTAATCAAAACCATTGTTTTCGGCGGTATGAGCAAACCATTCGCCACTCTTTTTCACCGTGCGTTTTTGCGTTTCCAGATCGAGCTGGACAAAACCGTAGCGGTTTTTGTATCCGTTCAGCCATGACCAGTTATCAATAAAGGTCCACATATGGTAGCCAAGACAATTGCAGCCTTCGCTAATGCCTTTATGTAGCCATTTCAGATGTTCAGATACAAATTCAATACGATAGCTGTCGTTTATCTGATCCTGCTGAATGAAACGCTGCTCATTTTCGACACCCATACCGTTTTCAGAAATAAAACAGCGTGGATTGCCGTAATTATCACGCAGGTTGGTAATAATATCGTAAATACCCGGCTCATATATTTCCCAGCCACGGTAAGGGTTCATTTTACGTCCCGGCATTTCGTAGTAATCAAATAACCATTCCGGCATAAACGGCGCGTTCGGATTGACTGCGCTATCACGACATTTCACGCGGCGCGGCTGATAATAGTTGATGCCCAGCAGATCAATTTTGCCATCAGCTATCAGCTGGCTGTCGCCGGGGAGACATGCTGGCAGTTGATCGTACTCTTTCAACAGTTCTACCAGGTCTTCCGGGTACTCACCTTTCAGCACTGGATCGAGGAAACTACGGTTAAAGAGCAGGTCTGCATGGTGTGCGGCTTTTACATCTGCCGGGTTTTGCGAGCGTGGATAAGAAGGCGTTAAATTCAACACTACGCCGATTTCGCCGTCATAACCTCCGACGTGCCAGGCCCGAACCGCCATTGAATGTGCCAGAATGGTGTGGTACGCCACCGTCGCGGCGCGTTTGAAATCCACCACGTTAGGGTAGTGGAAATCATACAGATAACCGCCTTCTACCGTGACAATCGGTTCGTTAAAGGTGAACCAGTGCTTCACCCGATTGCCGAACAAGTTAAAGCAGGTCTGTGCATAGTGGCCAAATGCCTCGACCACTTCACGGTTTTCCCAGCCGCCTTTCTCCTGCATCACCATTGGCATGTCAAAGTGGAACAGGGTGATAAAGGGCGTAATACCTTGAGCCAGCAGCTCGTCGATGACGTTGTTATAAAAATCAACGGCCTCTGGATTCACCTCACCCGTGCCGTTTGGGATCAGGCGTGACCAGCTCAGTGATGTACGAAAGCTGTTATGTTTCAGCTGGTTGAGAAGGGCGATGTCCTGTTTCCAATGCTGATAAAACGTGGATGTGTTCGCCGGGCCAATTCCCTGATGGAAACGACCCGGTTGGCGGTCGAACCACACATCCCATGTGGTCTGGCTTTTGCCGCCGTTGAGGCTATCACCTTCCGTTTGCAGCGCGGAGCAGGCACTGCCCCACCAGAAGTTCGCAGGAAAACGGTATCGCATTATTGTTGCTCCCTTACTCTTTATTAGTTGTGGCAACAATACGTGTTTTTGCGATACAGAAACCGGTTACAGTGCTCATTTTACAACATAATGGCTATAAATCAGGGCATTCAACTTTGCCAAGCGCTTCCCAGTAGTTGTTCTGATTATTTCTTTCTATCGCCACAATAGCTTCGCGAATATGCTGCTGATTGCGTGTATCAGACATAATTGTTTTTTCCCACACTTCATCTGATGGCGACCCCTGTGGGGTGCAAAGTTTGCGCAAATCCTTGAGTACAGTGTTCTTTTCGTGCACCGACTGTAACCCGCCGTAAGCCGAGTCAGCCTGTGCCAGGCCCGGTAGCGTGAAAAGGACGGCAATGATCGGAAAAACGGCTAATTTCATGATAATAATCCTTGTTGTTGATGCGCATCATCTCAAGAGTAAGTGTAGACGGCATACGGCTCACTCATCAGCCTGTGTTAACGATTAAAAATAAATCAGCCAGAAGTTGTAGTCTTTCAGGAGGATAGGATGCAGATACAGATTACTGATACCGTTACAGAAGATGATCAAAATGCGCTGCTTACCGGGCTGCGTGCTTACAATTTCCAGTTCCTGAAAACGACCAATTTTGGCGATTTGGCGGTCTACTGGCGTGATGAACACAATAAGATTCGGGGTGGGCTGATCGGCAAAATCAAAGGCGACTGGTTGTGCATTGAGTTCTTATGGATGGATGACGCCCTGCGCAAAGACGGTTATGGCACAAAGCTGATGCAGGTAGCAGAACAGACGGCACGTGAGCGAGGATGTCTGCATGCGCTGGTTGATACCATGAGTTTCCAGGCGCTGCCGTTTTATCAAAAGAACGGCTATCAGCTACGAATGACCCTCGATAATTTCCCGGAATCAGGCGCTGCACGCCATTATTTATCAAAAACATTTTGATGTCCGGGAGGATTGCCCGTAACGACTGGATGCCGCCTCACTTTCTTGCGCAGCAGAATAGTGTATGTTCTGAACAATCATTTATTTCTTAAGCGGTAAAGAGATGAGACGGATTGAGATAATACTGGGAGAGCTGGAACGACTGACGCGAGGGCTGAATCTTGCCCATCTGGCGCAGGAAACGGCGTTCACAGCGGAAGCTATCGGCTTTAACCTTGGACTGGCGCGTAATTCGGTCAGTAAAGATCTCAATCAGCTCTGGAACGACGGCCTGGCGATTAAAAGCCGCGGGCGCCCGGTCTTCTTTTTGCATCGCCAGGCGATTGAAACGCTGCTGGGGCGCAAACTCGATGAGTCTGAGCGCGAAGTACAAACCGTTGCCGATCTGTTGCCTGCTCAGGAAAACCGGGCGGCAGACGATCCTTTTTTTGGCTTGATTGGCTACGACCGCAGTTTGCGCGATGCGGTGGAAAAAGGCCGCGCGGCGGTGCTTTATCCCCACGGACTCCACGTTCTTTTGACGGGGCCTTCTGGTGTCGGCAAAACTTTTTTTGCTGAACTGATGCACCGTTTTGCCTGTGAACGCGCAACGGGCGCGCCCCCGCCGCTGGTTTATTTCAACTGCGCGGAATACGCCCATAACCCGGAGTTGCTCTCTTCACACCTGTTTGGTCATCGACAGGGGGCGTTTACCGGAGCAAACGAGAATAAACCCGGTCTGGTCGAGCAGGCCGACGGCGGTTATCTGCTGCTCGATGAAGTGCATCGTTTGCCGTATGAAGGTCAGGAAAAGCTGTTCTCTATTCTCGACAAAGGCGAGTATCGACCGTTGGGTTCAAGCGCCATGGCGCGTTCTATTTCGGTTCGTCTGATTTGTGCAACCACCGAACCTGTCAGCTCAGCATTGCTGCGCACCTTCCAGCGGCGTATTCAGGTGTGTATCGATCTCCCCGGCATCCGCCAGCGCTCGGTGGAAGAACAGGTTGAATTGATTGTCGGATTCTTACAGCGTGAGAGCCGTAAAATCGAGCGAACAGTAAGTATCGACCGCACTTTGCTGCTCTGGCTGCTGAACAAACCGTTAGAAGGCAACATTGGCCAGCTCAAGAGCGACATTCAGTTTCTCTGTGCCCAGGCCTGGGCCTCGGGAATGACGGAGCACAGCGATACGCTACAGCTGGATAAACGTCTGGCAGAAATCCCGTTTAACGCCACACCGGAACAACGTCTGCTAGTTGGGGCGCTGTTCGAAGGTAAAGAGCACCTGAGCATTGATGCCCGAACGTTACCTGCGCTGAAAAATTCGCTGGCAACCGGGGCTGAAATTGAAGAGAGCGATCTCTTTTACAGCTTCCTGACCCGGGAATATATCAACCTGCGTAACAGCAATGTACCGCCAGCCGAAACGCTGGCAATCCTCAAAAACAAGCTCAGCTCGATTTTTGAATATGGTCTCTATAGTCGCGACAGCGTGGCGCATCCCCCGCGCTATGGCGATCAGATTGAAGAGCGAGTCACGCTGCTGATCGGCTGCGTTGAGCAGGTGCTTGGCTTCACGCTGCCGGAAAATCTGGTTAACCCGCTGCGAAAACACTTCCTGGCGCTGATTGGCTACGTGCAGCGCGGGCTTATTCCACAACTTTATTCTTCCAGCCTGATCCTCGACCGCTGTAAAGATGAATACGAAAACGCCACGCTGTTATGCCGAAAAATCAATGAACTGCTGCATATTCAGTGCCCGGCAACGGAAGTGGTTTGGCTGTGCCTGTTCCTCAAGGAGTGCCGCCATTACCGCCAACGGATTGATGCCAGCCCGGATTGCGGGGTGATTTTGATTGCCCACGGCGCGACGACCGCCACAAGCCAGGCGCAGTACGTGAATCGTGTGCTGGAACGCGAGGTGTTCAGCGCAATCGATATGCCTTTTGAGCAGTCGGTGCATGACACGCTGGAAGCCCTGACGCAGATGATCCAGGCCCGGCAATATCGGCGGTTAATCCTGATGGTAGATATTGGCTCATTAGTTCATTTTGGTAGCACGATCAGCAAATTATTCCAGATAGACGTTCTGCTGATGCCCAATATCACGCTCACCAGTCTGCTGGAGATAGGACTAGATTTAAGCTATGAAACCAGCGATTTACCGCAACTGGCGGCACTGATGCAGAGCAAAAATATACCCTGCCAGCTCTGTACACCACAGCAGGAAAACAGTGGCAAAGTGCTGGTTATCTCTTGCATCACCGGGATGGGCACGGCGGAAAAAATCAAAAAGGTGCTGGAAGAAAGTTTTGGTGAGCTGATGTCGCAGGATACGCGGATGGTGATCCTTGATTACAACGAAGTTCGCAGCCTGGAGCGCATTCAGCAGGCGATTAACGCCAGCGAACGACTGGCAGGCATTGTCGGTACTTTCCAGCCGGGACTGCCTGATATCCCGTTTATCTCGCTTGAAGAGTTGTTCTCCGAGCAGGGGCCTGAACTGGTGCTCAGTCTGCTGACGCCGGATCTTTCAAGCAGTGAGCGCCGTCTGGAGATGGAGCGCAGCGCGATGCGTTTTATCAGTGCGTTGACCATGGAAAGTATCATTAACCATATTTCAGTGCTTAACCCTCAGCGTATTCTGAAGGAGATGGAAGGTGTACTTAACCATCTGACCACCACGCTTTCGCTGAAACCGAGCCGCCAGGTGACACTGCGCTTCCTGATCCACTGCTGTTGTATGGTCGAGCGTATCGTGATTAACCGCAAACCGTTACAGATGGCGCTGGAGAACAAGCCAGATCTGGATGTTCGCGCGTTTAGTGTCATTAAATCCGCCTTCCTGCCGATTGAAGAGGCCTACGCCATTCGGTTATCGGACGCGGAATATATTTATATCTACGAACTGTTATACAGTTAATCCCTCGTCTGGTGGGGCTTTGCGCCCCGTCGGCACCTACACCTCCCCCGCGTGACACAAATTCTGGCACAGCCTTTGCTCTGTTTACCTATGTCTATGTAATCGAGCCAGGAGGCCATTTTGACTACCACTGAATCCTTGCCCCAGATCCTGCTGCTGACCCATGGCGGCTGGGGGCAACAGCTTTGCAACAGCTTGCGTATGGTAATGGGCGAAATTAAAGGCGTAACGGAAATTGCGCTGATGCCTGTTGATACGCTTGGCGAGTTTTATCAGCGCGTCGAAGCCGTAGTGAAAATCATGCCAGAAGGCTCACTGATCCTCACTGATTTTATTGGCGGTACTACCTCTAATGTCGCGGCGCGGCTAAGCGCTGATTACCCGGTGGCAGTGATTTCCGGGCTAAATGCCTCTTTGCTATTGGAGGCGCTGGACAAGCGTGAGCATGGCCAACTGACTGCTTGTGTGGCGGATCTGGTTGAGGCCGGGCGTAGCAGTTGCCTGGACGTTGTGGCTCACGTACGTCAATTACAACAATCACAATAAGGAAGAAACACCATGGCAAACATCGTCTTATGTCGTATTGATAGCCGTCTGATTCATGGGCAGGTCGTCACCAAGTGGGTCGGGCAATCTCAGGCAAATCGGATTGCGGTGGTCAGCGATGAGCTTGATGCCGATCCGTTTATGAAAAACATCTACCTGATGGCCGCGCCGCCGAACATCAAAGTGGATTGCTTCGGTAACCAAAGTTTTGCCGCTGCCTGGAAAGAGAATCAACTGGGTGACGGAAAGGTTCTGGTGCTGTTCCCCTCCCTGGCGGCGGTTCAGGAAGCGGTTCAGTTGGGCTTTGATGTCACCACTATTCAGGTGGGGGGACTGGGCGGTGGGCCAAACCGCAAAGCGGTATTCCAGAACATTACGCTGGATGAAAAAGACGTCGGCATTCTGAGCGACCTGAAAAATCGTGGGATTCAGGTGTTCTTCCAGACCATCCCGGAAGATAAGCCGCAGTCGCTGGACGATATCCTGAAAAAATTCTAATTCTTTGATAACAGGGTACTTAACTATGGATACTTTAGTCTTCGCAAGCCTGATGGGGTTGTATTACTGGTTTGCCCGATTACGCCTTGGCTACACCTTCTCCGCTATGTTGCTACAGCCGGTAGTGATTGCCGTATTCGTTGGCCTGCTGTTGGGTAACATGGAAACGGCAATGATCATTGGCGCGGGTATGCAACTGGTCTACCTCGGCGTGACGTCTACACCGGGCGGCAACGTGCCCTCTGATCCAGCGCTGGCTGCCTGCATTTCAATTCCTATCGCCGTGAAGGCCGGTATGGACCCGAACCTGGCTATCGCGCTGGCGATCCCGTTTGGCGTCATCGGCGTATTCCTCGACCAGTTGCGCCGCACGTTAAACGCGGCGTGGGTACATATGGCCGACAAGCATGCGGAAACGGCAAACATGGCGGGCATTATGCGCTGTGCGTTTCTTTATCCGGCATTACTTGGCCTGGTCCTGCGTTTCCCGGTGGTCTTCGCCGCAAACTATTTTGGTCAGGATGTCGTGGAAAGCTTCCTTAAGCTGATGCCGCATTGGCTGACGCACTCCTTTGAAATTATGGGCGGCATTTTGCCTGCGCTGGGCTTCGCCATCACCATTATGGTGATCGGTAAAAAGAGCCTGCTGCCGTGGTTTATCGGTGGTTTCTTTGCAGTGCTGTACCTGAAGGTGGACATCATGGCGATGGCAATCTTTGGTACCTGCGTGGCCTTCCTGATTAAAGGTCTGGCGAAAAATGAAGGAGCAGCATGATGAGCAGCGACGTAATGCAGCATGAACTGGTTGAACGTGCGCGTGAAAGTGGCACGTTGACCAAAGCAGATATCACCAAAGCCTGGTTTATCTACTGGTTGGGCGCGGAAGTTTCCAGCTCTTATGAACGTTTGCAAAGCCTGATTTTCTGCGCCTCGATGACGCCGATCATCAAAAAACTCTACCCGCAAAAAGAAGAGCAGGTAGAGGCGCTGAAACGCCATCTGAACTTCTTCAACTCTGAGCAGACGTTTGGTGCGGTGATTCAGGGGATCTCCATTGCGATGGAGGAGCAGAAAACGCGCGGCGAGCCAATTAGCGATGCCTCAATTACCGGCATTAAAACGGGATTAATGGGACCGCTGGCCGGGATGGGCGATTCCATAATCTGGGCCGCCGTCATGCCACTGTTAATTGCTATTTTCATCCCGTTCGCCGCGAATGGCAGCGCGATGGGCGGTATTGTGCCGCTCATTCTCTACCCAGCTATCACGTTGGCAATCAGCTACGGCATGGTTCACAAAGGCTATACGCTGGGACGTGATTCGATTATCGGCCTGCTGCAAGGGGGGCGAATTAAAGAACTGATCTACGGTGCGAATGTGCTGGGTCTGATCATGATGGGGGCGCTTTCTGCAAGCTACGTCAAGATCACCACACCGCTAAAACTCAGTGCCCTGAAAGGCTCTGAAGTGGTGGTTCAGCAGATCCTCGACTCTATTGCACCCGGCCTGTTACCGCTGGCGGCGGTGTTCGCCATCTACTTCTATCTGGTGAAGAAAGGGCCGCGTTACACCACCATTTTGCTGTCAATTGTCGCGCTCAGTGTGGTCTGTTCGCTGTTAGGAGTGCTGTAAGCCATGACACAGAATATCTATCAACAACTCGGCCTAAAACAGGTCATTAACGCCTGCGGCAAGATGACCATTTTGGGGGTTTCCAGCGTTGCGCCGGAAGTGATGCAAGCCACCGCACGAGCAGCGTCGGCCTTTGTTGAAATTGATCGGCTGGTGGATCGCACCGGCGAGCTGGTTTCCCGCTTTACCGGCGCGGAGGACAGCTATATCACCTCCTGCGCGTCGGCGGGTATTGCTATCGCCGTTGCTGCGGCCATTACCCGCGGCGACCGGGCGCGAGTCACGCTGATGCCGGACAGCTCTGGTATGGCGAATGAAGTTGTCATGCTACGCGGGCATAACGTTGACTACGGGGCGCCCATCACCAGCGCGATCCGCTTAGGCGGCGGACGTGTGGTGGAAGTCGGTTCAAGTAATCTGGTGGCCCGCTGGCAGCTGGAGAGCGCGATTAACGACAATACTGCCGCGCTGCTGTACGTGAAATCGCACCACTGCGTGCAGAAAGGTATGTTGGGTATTGCCGATTTTGTGCAGGTGGCGCAGGTCTATAACCTGCCGCTGATTGTCGATGCCGCCGCAGAGGAAGATTTGCACGCCTGGGTGGCAAGCGGGGCGGATATGGTGGTCTACAGCGGCGCAAAAGCTTTTAACGCGCCGACGTCCGGGTTTATCACCGGGAAGAAACAGTGGATTGCGGCCTGTAAAGCCCAGCATCACGGAATTGCCAGAGCGATGAAAATCGGCAAGGAGAATATGGTCGGGCTGGTCTATGCGCTGGAAAACTACCATCAGGGACAGACTGTGGTGGCTGCCGAGGAACTTCAACCCGTGGCACAGGCGATTTCAGACATTCGCGGATTGAATGCGGATATCGAGCAGGACGAGGCCGGTCGCGCTATCTGGCGGATTCGTATTCGGGTGAACGCGCAAGCGCTGGGGCTGGATGCATATGCCGTGGAAGCGCAGTTGCGCGGTGGCGATATCGCCATTTACGCTCGCCGTTACAACCTTCATCAGGGGGTTTTTAGCCTTGACCCGCGTACGCTTGCCGAAGGGGAAATGGCACTGATCGTGGCACGATTAAAGGAGATTGCAGAGCATGCAGCACATTAATTTTTATCGTAATAAAGTGGCGATTAACGTGCTGGCGAAGGATATCACTAATGCCCGTGAGATCTATGAGGCTGCTGAAGGCCATGCGGTGATCGGCATACTTTCCGCACAATTTGCTTCGGTTGAGGAAGGCGTCCGCGAAGTTAAACGCTGGATGGATGATGTGCCGTCAATCTCTGTAGGGTTGGGGGCGGGCGACCCGGCGCAGTATTACAAAGCGGCGATGATTGCCTCACAGGTCCATCCGGCACACGTCAACCAAACCTTTACCGGCTGTGGTTTTGCTGCCGGAGCGCTGGCGGCAACGGGCGGTGAACAGACCCATATCAACGCGTTGGTCAGCCCGACGGGCACGCCGGGGGAGGTGTTGATCTCGACCGGCGTCAGTAGCAGCCAGGGCACGCCAGCCCGCGTTTCCTGCGATGCAGCAGTACGTATGATGCTCGATTCAGGGGCTCACGCGGCGAAGTTCTTCCCGATGGGCGGTGAACAGTCGCTCCCTGAGCTGTACGCACTGGCGACGACCGTGGCGCGAAACGGCATGACATTGATTGAACCGACCGGTGGAATCGATCTTGATAACTTCGGCGTTATCCTGCAAACCTGTCTGCAGGCGGGAGTACCCCGCGTGATGCCGCATGTTTACAGCTCGATTATTGATCCACATAGCGGTAATACCCGACCTGAAGATGTCGTCAGGTTAATGGAAATAGTGAAAGTTCTGGTGTGATGTTGCTATCGCCGGATGGCCTATAAAAAATGCCCCGAAGTGATCACGCTTACTGGGCATTTTTGCGAACGCTATTCCCTGAAAATGAATACATTGCAAAAGCATGTATTTATCCGCCAAGCCGCCTCGCAGATAGAAAAGTTCCCAGATGTTGTGTGTGCGACTGGCGAGTAAGGTTACGTCATCTTGTTCTTCTGGTGACGGACCGCCATGAAAAAACCAACAACTTCTACGCCGCATGATGCCGTATTTAAAAAATTCTTAAGCCATCCAGAAACGGCACGGGATTTTCTTGATATTTATCTCCCAGCACCATTACGTGAACGTTGCGATCTGAACACACTGAAACTGGAGCCAGGGAGTTTTATTGAGGAAGACCTGCGTGCCAGTTATTCCGATGTTCTGTGGTCGCTAAACACGAGGACCGGAAAAGGCTATATCTACGCGTTGATTGAACACCAGAGTTCACCGGATGCTCATATGGCATTCCGGATGATGCGTTACGCCATTGCCGCGATGCAGAATCACCTTGATGCCGGCCACAAAACGCTGCCGCTGGTGGTTCCGATACTTTTTTATCATGGTGTCGCCAGCCCGTACCCTTTTTCACTGTGTTGGCTGGATGAATTTGACGATCCAGAAACTGCACGGAAGCTTTATGGCGCGGCCTTCCCGCTGGTCGATATCTCGGTGGTCTCTGATGATGAGATTATGCAGCACCGGCGAGTGGCGCTCCTGGAACTTGTCCAGAAGCATATACGCGAGCGCGATTTGATGGTGTTGGTCGATAAACTGGTTGCCCTGTTGATTAAGGGACACGCTAATGACAGCCAGGTAGAAACGCTATTTAATTACCTGGTGCAGTCTGGCAGCGCACCGCGTTTTGAGGCGTTTATTCGACAGGTTGCCCTGCGCGTTCCCCAACATAAGGAGAGATTAATGACGATTGCAGAATGCTTACGTGAATCGGGGCGAAGAACGGGTCATCGCCGTGGCCTGCAGGAGGGGTTGCTAGAGGGCAAACGTGAAGGCAAAAAGGATGAAGCGTTGCGGATAGCCCATGCCATGCTTGAGAAGGGAATCGATCGTGAACTGGTGCTAATTATCACCGGGCTTTCAAGTGATGAACTAACGGCATCTTTCGACTAATTTATCTTGTTCCCGTTATGCTTTTTTCTTCTTGCTGATGCTTTTTCGTTTTTTAAACCGCAGCGGCCTTCCCGTTATAGTCATTTCATTACCCATCAGGCGGTTATTTCAAAAGGATAAAAACGTGAAGCTGAAGATACCTCATTTCGGGGCCGGGGCGGCAATATTGCTGGCGGGATTACTGCTGGCTGGTTGCGATCAGCAGAGCAGTGATGCAAAGCATATCAAAGTCGGCGTAATTAACGGGGCAGAGCAGGATGTCGCGGAAGTTGCGAAGAAAGTGGCTAAAGAGAAGTACGGCCTGGATGTCGAACTGGTTGGATTTAGTGGTTCACTGCTCCCCAACGATGCAACCAATCATGGCGAACTGGATGCCAACGTCTTCCAGCACCGTCCGTTCCTTGAACAAGATAATAAAGCGCACGGCTATAAGCTGGTGGCGGTAGGCAATACCTTCGTTTTCCCAATGGCCGGCTATTCGAAAAAAATCAAAACCATTGCTGAGCTGAAAGACGGTGCGACGATTGCCATTCCTAATGATCCGACTAACCTCGGGCGGGCGCTGTTACTGCTGCAAAAAGAGAAATTAATCACTCTGAAAGCGGATACTGGCCTGCTGCCAACAGCGCTGGATATCACCGATAATCCACGGCATCTGAAAATTATGGAGCTGGAAGGTGCGCAGTTACCGCGTGTGCTGGACGATCAGAAAGTGGATGTGGCGATTATCAGTACCACTTATATTCAGCAAACCGGGCTTTCTCCGGTGCATGACAGCGTGTTTATAGAAGACAAAAATTCACCGTACGTGAATATCCTGGTGGCGCGAGAAGACAATAAAGATGCAGAGAATGTAAAAGAATTCCTGCAATCTTATCAGTCACCGGAAGTGGCCAGGGCGGCGGAAACCATCTTTAACGGCGGCGCGGTTCCGGGCTGGTAATCGTAGCCCGTTGCCGCGCCGGTGGGTATTAAACCGCTTTGGCGCGGCGGCGGGAGTCCATTGAGATCAGCACCACGGAAGAGAGGATCAGCAGTGTGCCCAGCCAGTCAGGTAGGGTGAATGTAATGCCCAGCAGCAACAGAGACAGCAACGCGCTACTCAGCGGTTCTGCACAGCTCAAAATGCTTGCTTTCGGGCCGCCAATCATCTGCGCACCTTTCAGGTACAGGCTAAACGTCAGCGACGTGCCGATAACCACCAGATAGAAAAACGCCAGAATCAAACTGCCATTTACCACAAAGTTTGTTCCCTGCCCGGCATAGAACGGCAGCAGGATCATGCCGCCGATCAACATACTCCAGCCGACGACCGGCAACGTTCCGTAGCGTGCGATAAGCGTTGAAGGATAGGTGGTATAAAAAGCCGCGGCGAATGCAGAAGCGATACCCCAGAACAGTGCGGCAGGTGAAATGGACAGCGACGTCGGGTTACCGTGGGTGACCAGCAGGAATGTGCCAACCAGCGAGGTGAATATTGCTGTGAGCACTAAGATCCCCGGTCGCGCTTTTCGCACCACAGAAAACCACGCCACGATAATGGTTGGTGACAAAAACTGCAGCACTGTCGCGGTCGCGGCGTTGGATTTTTCAATGGTCAGCAGGAAGGTTAGCTGTACAGTGAGTGCGCCAACCACGGAAAAAATCAGCAGGCTGATGGCATCTTTGCGGTTTTTGATAATGGAGAAGACTTTGTCGCCGTGCACAAAAGAGAGCATCAGCAGAATGAGTCCGGCAAAAATCAGGCGCGTCATGGTCAGAAACTGTGACGACATCTGGCTTTGCTCCATGATGTACTGTGCACAAACGCCTGAACTTCCCCACAATACGGCGGCAATCAGGACGTTCATCATCCCTCTTCTGGTGGAGCTCATCTTTTCCTCTGCATGTTGTTTTGTCTTATTTGTGTGCAGGTATCATAGCAGAGAAGGGATTGATCTCCGCCAGCACATCCGCAATCAGCCAGTCATTAAATACTTTCACCTCCGGGCGCATGGTTGTGTGCTGTGGAGTGACGATGTAGTAAGACCACGCCAGGGGCCAGCGGGTGTTGGGATGAAGCTGAACCAGTTGCCCGTCAGTGAGCAGTTGTTGCACCAGAGCACGGCGCACGATAGCCACACCCTGGCCGCTGAGCGCTGCCAGAATAACTGCTGAGGTAGAGTTGATATGCAGCCCGTTATCGCGAACGGCTGGTGCATGGGTGGCAGACAGGACATCGCTCCAGGCGGGGAAATTGGCACCGGGATGGGGAGTATCATCATGGATCAGCTTCTGTGCCGCCAGCCATTCACCACAGGATATTTTATCTGCCGGTACCATTCGTGGACTGCAGACCAGAACGGCTTCTTCATCCATGAGCCAGGTTTTGTTCACCCCCGGCCAGTCACCCTTTCCGCAGCGTACCCCCAGATCGGCTTCGCCGTGGGCGACATCCATCAGCTTTTCCGTCACGTTCAGGCGTAGCTCAATATTTTCATGTGCCTGTGAAAAACGGTTGAGACGGCTCATCAGCCAGTTCATCACCAGTACCTGAGAGGCTGTGATGATCACCACAGAACGCGACCGCCGACCGCGAAGTTTATTTAATCCGGATTCCAGGTTATCCAGTCCCTGTGTTATCTCGCGCAACGCCTCCTGTGCTTCGCTGACCAACGTAAGACGTTCTTTGCCTGAACGGGTACGATGCAGCAGCGGATGGCCTACCCAATCTTCCAGCGCGCGAACCAATTGACCAACGGCCGCAGGCGTCACACCCAATTCCTGCGCTGCGCCGGTAAAGCTGCCATGACGGGCGGTGGCTTCAAAAGCATGTAACCATTTTAGCCGGTTGAGTGAACGCATTTGCCATTTTCCCTTCTCGTTGAGTGTTCTGAGTATACGCCAGCAAGATAGATTTTCTTTCTTGATACGCTATTTCTTCTCATTCGTCAGTACCGCCGCCAGCTGGCATCTTTAGTGCATCAACACACTCTTTAAATGAGGTTAGCGATGAACGCATTATTTGCCGGAAAAAAACTGTTAGTGGTGGGTGGCACCAGTGGTATCGGATTTGAAACCGCGAAGCTGATCCTTCAGGGTGGTGGCCGCGTGGTACTGGTTGGCAATCGTGCCGAGAAAGCGGAACGGGCCCGTCAGGCACTGGCGACGCTGGGTGATGTGGCGGTCATTGTGGCGGATCTGATGTCAGACGCCGGAATGAAGCAGGTAATGGCAACGGTGAACGCCGAGCACAAAGACATTAACCTGCTGGTGAATGCGGCCGGGGTCTTCTTCCCCAAACCGTTTACTGAGCATGACATTGAAGATTATGAACTGTACATGAGCCTCAACCGTGCGACATTTTTTATCACCCGCGATGTCGTGCGAAATATGGTGGCGGCTAACATCCAGGGGGCCATCGTGAATATTGGTTCGATGTGGGCACAACAGGCGATTGGCGCAACGCCTTCTTCAGCGTACTCAATGGCAAAAGCGGGTCTGCATGCTCTGACCAAAAATCTGGCTATCGAACTGGGCTCTCACGGTATTCGCGTCAACGCCGTTTCGCCAGCCGTCGTGCATACACCTATCTACGAAGGATTTATCCCGAAAGAAGACGTACAAGGTGTGATGAGTAGCTTTGACAGCTTCCATCCGATTGGTCGGGTCGGTACGCCGCGTGATGTGGCTGAATCCGTCGCGTTCCTGTTGTCAGACAAAACGCAATGGGTGACTGGCGCCATCTGGGATGTCGATGGGGGTGTTATGGCTGGACGTAATGGCTGACAGGGGTTGATGCCGCATATGACAAAACGCCTGCTTATACTAAACAGGCGTTTGTGAAAGAAGGAAAAAGTTAAGCGCGCTGAGAGTCCAGCAGTTCGTTATTTTTCACGACATCCTGGGCTTTGGTATAGCTTTCAATCAGCAACTGATAAGCCGGGAAGATTTTGGTATAGACTTCAGCCCATTCCGCTGCATCTTCCCGATTCCAGGTTTTCTGCAGTTCGGACGCAACTGCGGCAGTATCCATCGGCACAACGCCAGCCTGTACGACGCGGGCCATGGTGATCTCCTGCGCCATTTTGCTGTAAGTGCCGGAAGCATCGATGACTGCAAAGACTTTAAAACCTTCAGCTACCGCACTAATGGCCGGGAATGCCATGCATACACTGGTGATGGTACCGGCAATAATCAGTGTTTTACGACCTGTCGCTTTTACCGCCGCAACAAACTCTTTGTTATCCCAGGCGTTAATTTCACCTTTGCGCGCGACATAATGAGCATGAGGTGCGTTTTCATGAATTTCCGGGATAAGCGGACCATTTGGCCCCTGCGGCACAGACGCGGTGGTGATCACCGGCATTTTGCATAAGGTGGCGATTTTTGCCAGAGCCGTTGCTCTTGCACGCAGTTCAGTCATTGGCATATCGCCAACGGTCTGGAACAGGCCGCTTTGATGATCGATAAGCAACATAACTGCGTCATTGACATCAATCACTGGGTGTTGGCCATTAAAATTCGCGGGTGTAGACATGATCCATTCCTTGTTGTTGCTTTTTGCGGGTTATCTAACCCGCAGTAAAGTCTATAATCGCCTGGGCGATATCCATTTTGCTCTACAGCTAATTAACCATTATTGACATCATCATGGTTAATTTCAGGGGGCTAAAGTTATCTTTATCAGAATTTCCTTAGTGAACTTAATTTCCTCCCACCCCATTAAAATAACAATGCTTGTTATTATGAAATAATATTTCTGTATTCATCTTTTTTTATGGTATGCACCGGAAGTAAAGGGCGAGAATTTGGCGGATGTTTCTGATTGATATATCTTTATATGATCATTATTAT
>NZ_JANEWL010000169.1:0-4500 GCF_028069815.1 Citrobacter sp. Awk 2 | reverse complement strand
GTCAAATAATATTTCTGCGTTTCTTGTTTTATATTCCAAAAATATGTTAAGGTTGCGCCCGTCGTTGGGGAGTAGCCGATTTCCAGACTCCGGAAATGTACGTGTCAACATACTCGTTGAAAAACGTGGCACGTACGGACTGAACATCACGTTTAGTCAGGCGAGACCATAGGCACATCAACTGCAATGCATATTTGAATGGCTCTGTATAGACAGTGGGTCCGCTCAGTGTGCATGGTTACTGGGGGCAGTGATGTGTTTTATGGAATACCCCGGTCAGGACGCTGTTATGAATATCACCGCAACTGTTTTTCTCGCTTTCGGCATGTCGATGGATGCTTTCGCGGCATCAATTGGCAAAGGCGCCACCTTACATAAACCTAAATTCTCTGAAGCCCTGCGTACCGGCCTTATTTTTGGCGCAGTCGAGACCCTTACGCCGCTGATTGGCTGGGGAATGGGCATGCTTGCCAGCAAATTCGTGTTGGAGTGGAACCACTGGATCGCCTTCATCCTGCTGATCTTTTTAGGTGGACGAATGATAATCGAAGGTTTCCGCGACAATGGCGATGAAGACGAAGAGCCACAGCGCCGCCACGGTTTTTGGCTACTGGTTACCACCGCAATCGCCACCAGTCTCGATGCAATGGCCGTCGGCGTAGGTCTGGCCTTTCTTCAGGTGAACATCATCGCGACTGCGCTTGCTATCGGCTGCGCCACATTAATTATGTCTACTCTCGGGATGATGATCGGGCGTTTTATTGGCCCGATGTTGGGCAAACGCGCGGAAATTCTGGGTGGGGTAGTCCTGATTGGTATCGGTGCCCAGATTCTCTGGGCACACTTTCACGGTTAATCTACACGTTGCCAGATATGAATACTAAAGTCTGTCTGGCAGTCAAATACCGATTTCTCCGCCAACGCCTCCCAGACTTCCGGTTTTGCTCGCCAGGCAAACGGTGTCATTTGCAGTAATGCGACCGCCTCACTACCATTGAGCGGCATCGGATACCCCAGTGCAATACTCTGTTGCAGGACAAAGCCGTCAAGCTGCTCTGTATGAGGCGCATGCAGACGCACCTCATCATAAATCAGCCCCTTAAGCTCCATTAAATGCCGTGGGCCTGGCGTTGCCGTAATCACCCACCCACCCGGTTTAACCACACGAGCCAGCTCTTGCGCTTTGCAGGGTGCGTAGATCCTGATGATGGCGTCCATTGACGCATCGGCAAACGGCAGACGATGGCTTGAGGCAACGCAAAAAGTCACTTGTGGATAGCGCCGGGCTGCAGCCTTAATCGCCACCTTCGAAACGTCCAGACCAAAGGTCGAGCCATTCGCTATCGCATCCGCGAAAGCGCGGGTGTAGTACCCTTCCCCACAGCCGATATCCAGAATCGACACATGACTTGTTCCCAGCCTCTCGCTGAGCGCGTTCACAATCGCATCGCGCAGCGGTTGATAGTGCCCGGCATCCAGAAATGCCCGGCGAGCCTGCATCATTTCCGCACTGTCACCCGGATCGCGCGACCGCTTATGCTGAACCGGCATCAGGTTGACATACCCCTCTTTTGCCACGTCAAACTGATGCCGTCCAGGGCACACAAAACTGTTATTCGCTTGAGTAAGAGGCTGATGACAAAGGGGACAGGAAAACGACATGACAACTCCGGCTGGTGATTTAAGGGCGCAAGTGTAACGCGATTCGCGCCCCGCGAAAATAACTTACAGCGACGGTGAGGCCAGGCTACTACCATGCATCACCAGCAGATGGTCAGAATCGGCTGGCATCCCGTCGGGTTTCACGTTTTCCAGACGCAGGACATCCCCCATGATCTGGCTGAACACCGGGGCCGATACCGCACCGCCGTAGTAAGCGCCGTTTTGTGGGTTATTTATCACCACGACCAGCGCGAATTTCGGATCACTGGCAGGGGCAACCCCTGCCGTATAAGCCACGTATTTATCGACGTACTTACCGTCATCGCCTATTTTTTTTGCCGTCCCGGTTTTCACCGCAACACGATAATCCCTCACCGCAGCCTTGGTCCCACCACCGCCGGGTAGCGCAACGCTTTCCATCATATGTTCAACCTGATGCACCAGCGCTTCTGGCATTACACGAGTTCCTATCACCGGTGGGTCGATACGGGTAATTGAAAGCGGTCGGTAGACGCCAAAACTGCCGATAGTGGCATAAACATGTGCCAGTTGGAGCGGTGTCACCATTAACCCGTAGCCGAATGCAAAGGTCGCGCGATCCAAATCGCTCCAGTAACGTCGCTGAGGCATTAAGCCGCTACTTTCTCCGGTGAGACCTAAGCCGGTTGGATCACCGAAGCCAAAGCTTTTATAGGTATCCAGCAGTTTCTGTACCGGCATTGCCAGCGATAGGTGCGACACACCAGTATCGCTTGATTTCTGCAAAATACCGGTAAGCGATAGCTCAGGGTAAAACCCGACGTCGCGGATACGATGACCATCAACATTAAAGGGGTGGGTATCAATCACGCTGTCAGGCTGCACAATCCCCTGCTGGAGAGCGGTCATGATCACTAATGGTTTTACGGTTGAGCCCGGCTCAAAGGTGTCACTAATTGCACGGTTGCGGAAATCATCCAGTACCGCGCCTTCGCGGTTATTAGGGTTAAAATCGGGAAAACTTGCCATCGACAGGATTTCACCGGTGGCAATACTTACCAGCACCGCCGCACCAGAATCCGCTTTATTCCATGTCACGGCATTGTCCAGCGCATCTTCAGTCACCGTCTGCAAACGCTCATCAATACTGAGCTGCAATTCGTGCGCGGGGACCGGCATCACTTCCGTGATATTTTCAATCACATGCCCAAACTTGTCTTTGCGCACAAGACGAGAGCCGGGTTTACCCATCAACTGACTGTTGAAGCTTTTCTCCAGGCCCTCAATACCTTGTCCATCAATGTTTGTAAAGCCGATGAGATTCGCCGCCACATGACCTGCGGGATAGAAACGGCGGGATTCTTCGCGCAGATTGATCCCCGGGAGATTAAGATCATCGACCCACTCTGCCTGCTGTGGGGAAATCTGTCGTGCCAGATAGATGAAACGTCCGGTAGGGTTACTGTTTACACGTTCCGCCAGTGAACTGAGTGACAGATGCAGGGTTCGGGCCAGTGCTTGCCAACGCTCGTTATAA
Source organism: Citrobacter sp. Awk 2 (assembly GCF_028069815.1). NCBI lineage: Bacteria > Pseudomonadati > Pseudomonadota > Gammaproteobacteria > Enterobacterales > Enterobacteriaceae > Citrobacter > Citrobacter sp. Awk 2. The sequence goes on along the minus strand of NZ_JANEWL010000169.1, from coordinate 1,322 downwards.
CCCACGCCCCCCTTGCTAATAATGGTCTTGGGATCGGCCCAAACTGCATTCACCGGCACGCTTACTGCGAGGGGACGTCCTTCTCTGTCGGTAATCATCCCGCGCGGTGAGGCGATTGTGACTTCACGTAACGAACGCATATCCTCCTGCTTGACCAGACTCGTAGGGGTGACGATTTGTAACCACGCAACACGACCAAGCAACAATCCCAGACTCAACAATATTGCCACACAAAGCAGGGCAAAACGTACGGGAGTAAAATTGCGCGCATCGCCGTCGTTTTTCTTTTTCACCGGGGCTCCAGCAAGATAGTTTTTCAGGTGACTGATTTAACGGGAATTGCCGGGAGAAAGCGGGGAAAACAATGCTACGAACATCACGCCTTTGCAACAAAGCACTAATGGAGAGGCATTCAGAAATATTTTGACGTAATTTGAATTAAAAAGCCCCGCATAAGCGAGGCTTTATATCTGAATTGGTTGCGCCTGAGCGCTTCAAATCAGTGGTGTCGATCAGATAGCTGTTACGTTAACAGCAGCCGGACCTTTCTGGCCGTCCTGAATTTCGAACTCAACGTTCTGGCCTTCAGCCAGAGTTTTGAAGCCGTTACCCTGGATAGCGGAGAAGTGTACGAACACGTCTTTGCTGCCATCAGCCGGAGTAATGAAACCAAAACCTTTAGACTCGTTGAACCACTTAACTTGACCTTTAATCTTTGCCATTTGCAAAATTCCTTAGAGTATTTTCTTCGCCCGCAGGCATAACATAGATAAAACTGAGACATTACTGCTTGAGGCACTAATATAAGGTTCGGCAGAGAAGCGGTATTCAACGTCAACGTGTTTACTCAGGACTTCTTTACTGAAAATGCCACACATAAACAGAACTGTACCTCGTTTAACCCAAACCGTGTTATCACATACAACGTTAATAATGGCAAGCCATTTTTAAACGTGTCTCGATCGGTCGCACAAATCCCGCAGTTCATCAAACAACAACTGCACAGTTATGCGCCAGGCCAAGTAGAGATATATCCCCGCCTCTCACCCTTGCCCCGGCTGGCCTGCGCCGTAGCAGGGACTTTTCAACCATAGCTCATCAGGTTGAACTGTTCCAGATTATCTGTCACAGCCTCTGCCGGATATCATTTTTTATGCTGAGTAATGCATAAAATATCACAAGCATAAAAATGAGATCAGCATTCTGGTTTTGCACCAAAATAATGAAAGAATGATGACAATGCACAAAAAAAAGTAAGAGAAACGTTTCGCTGATAATAAAACGATCGGTATCACAAAAATGACACAATCATATTATTAATC
>NZ_JANEWL010000168.1:0-4500 GCF_028069815.1 Citrobacter sp. Awk 2 | reverse complement strand
GTCCCACCTGACCCCATGCCGAACTCAGAAGTGAAACGCCGTAGCGCCGATGGTAGTGTGGGGTCTCCCCATGCGAGAGTAGGGAACTGCCAGGCATCAAATAAGTGAAGAAGCCCATCCTGACGGATGGGCTTTTTTGCGTCTGTGGGGAGTGAAAACCGCCGGATGCGGCGTCCCGCCTTATCCGGCCTGCAGCTGAATGTATGTTGTAGGCCTGATAAGCGCAGCGCATCAGGCAAGCAGGCAATACCACAGTTACTGTCTTACCCATTGCGTAACAAACTCAGTAAGTTGTTGTATGTCGTTGATATCTAACAATGGAACATCCACCGCCAGCGGCACATCACTAGCAACTGCGACAACATGCTCGTCTATAACTAACTCTTCTGCACGATGCCCGCAGCCTTCACGAAAAAGCAGGATCTTCGCGACAGGTTCATGCTTAAAGCCTTCAACAAGCACCATATCTAACGCCGAGGTATCCATCCGGCTAACCAGATAGGCCAGGTCCAGTTCGGGCTCTTCAGGTGTTTCAACCATTAACGCCCAACGCTGTTGGCTGGCAACCAGCGTTTGTGCTGCCCCGGCTTTGCGTAGCTCATAGCTATCCTTGCCAGGCTTATCGACATCCATATCGTGGTGTGTATGCTTAATCAATCCGGGACGAATACCTCTGGCGCACAGTTCCGGGATAAGCTTTTTGAGCAGCGTGGTTTTCCCCGTACCGCTCCAGGCCGCAATGGCGAGTAATGGGATCATGATTTATCCTGCCATCTGGCGAGTTCTTCGGGTGTATTCACATTCACGAATGCATCTTTATGATCGCTAAAGTCAACGGGATGTCCCCCAGCCTGGCGCATAAAGACCATCACGCGTCGTTCTCCAGACTGCAGGTAATCCTGTAGCAGGGGCTGCATTGATCTGTTCATCAGTGCAATTGTCGGGTGATCTCTTTCACCATCATGCACCCAGACTACGGGGGCTGATTTGCGTTGTTCTTTTAAACGAGCGACCAGATCGTGGGGGATATAGGGCATATCACAAGGGCAAAACAGAAACCAGTTCCCTTCTGCCTGTAGAAAAACCGACAGCATACCGGCCAATGGACCAGGATAATCAGCAAGGGCATCGGGGATGACTTTCAGGCCGCTTTGCTGATAAATATCCTGGTGGCGATTAGCGTTAACCACAACAGTCTCGACCTGCAAAGCGAGGGTGTCAGCCACATATCGCCAAAGGGGTTTTCCATCCAGCTCAAGCAAACCTTTATCTGCTCCGCCCATTCGTCTGGCTTTACCGCCGGCCAGGACAACCCCTGTTATTGCACTATCCAGAATCACTGATATCGCCTCTTTTAATGTGGGATTGACCCTGCTAACGTATCTATATTGAGCGTAAGGAGCACAACCATGAAATGTAAACGTCTGAATGAAGTTATTGAACTCCTCCAGCCGGCCTGGCAGAAAGAACCCGATCTTAACCTGATGCAATTTTTACAGAAACTGGCGCAAGAGTCAGGTTTTGACGGAGAACTGGCGGATTTAACTGATGACATTCTGATCTATCACCTGAAAATGCGTGACTCAGCGAAAGATGCCGTGATCCCAGGCATTCAAAAAGATTATGAAGAAGATTTTAAAACAGCACTTCTACGCGCACGTGGCGTAATTAAAGAGTAAAACCTTGTAAGCGCCTCCACCGAAAGCGCTGTGAAATGATATCCTGAATCATTCGTAGTAATTTCTGGATGATGGGATGAACGACAACGCTTTTACTTTCCAGACGCTACACCCTGATACCATTATGGATGCCTTGTTTGAACAGGGCATCCGCGTGGATTCTGGTCTTACCCCGCTAAACAGCTATGAGAACCGTGTTTATCAATTCCAGGATGAAGATCGCCGACGTTTTGTCGTGAAGTTCTATCGCCCTGAGCGTTGGTCTGTCGATCAGATTCAGGAAGAGCATCAATTTGCCCTGGAACTGGTTAGTGATGACGTCCCGGTTGCTGCACCTCTGGTTCTGAATGGTCAAACGCTGTTGAGCCATCAGGGTTTTCACTATGCAATCTTCCAAAGCGTAGGTGGTCGTCAGTTTGAAGCCGACAACATCGATCAGATGGAGGCCGTGGGTCGCTACCTGGGTCGTCTTCACCAGACCGGGTGCAAACAACCTTTTACCTTTCGCCCCACTATAGGTCTTGAAGAGTACCTGACTGAGCCACGTAAGCTTTTTGAGCATGCACCGCTCATTCCGTCAGGACAAAAGGCGGCCTTCCTGAAGGCAACGGACGCACTGATTACCGTGGTCACCGAACGCTGGCATACGCGTTTTGCGTCGCTACGTCTGCATGGTGATTGCCATGCAGGTAATATTTTGTGGCGTGATGGCCCGATGTTTGTTGATTTGGATGATGCCCGTAATGGTCCTGCAATACAGGATTTATGGATGCTTCTTAATGGTGATAAAGCAGAGCAACGTATGCAGCTTGAAACTATTATTGAAGCTTATGAAGAGTTTAGTGAATTTGACACCGCTGAAATCGGACTGATAGAACCTTTACGCGCAATGCGTTTAGTTTATTATCTTGCCTGGCTGATTCGACGTTGGGCTGATCCCGCTTTCCCCAAAAATTTCCCTTGGTTAACCGGGGAAGATTATTGGCAGCGTCAGACCGCGACCTTTATTGAGCAGGCAAAAATTCTGCAAGAGCCCCCCTTACAATTAACGCCAATGTATTAATCGGAGAAACTTGAACATGAAAAAAATATGGCTGGCGCTGGCTGGTATGGTTTTAGCTTTTAGCGCATCGGCAGCGCAGTTCCAGGATGGTAAGCAGTACATCACGCTGGAAAAGCCTGTTGCGGGTGAACCGCAGGTGTTGGAGTTTTTCTCCTTCTACTGCCCGCATTGCTACCAGTTTGAAGAAGTCCTTCACGTATCTGATAACGTGAAGAAAAAATTGCCAGAAGGCACCAAAATGACTAAGTATCACGTCGAGTTTTTGGGGCCTCTAGGTAAAGATCTGACGCAGGCATGGGCTGTTGCTATGGCACTGGGCGTTGAAGATCAGGTGACTGTGCCGTTGTTTGAAGGGGTGCAGAAAACGCAGACTGTTCAGTCTGTCGCTGATATCCGTAAAGTCTTCGTCGACGCAGGTATTAAAGGTGAAGACTATGATGCGGCATGGAATAGCTTCGTGGTGAAATCACTTGTTGCCCAGCAGGAAAAAGCGGCAGCTGATTTGCAGCTGCAGGGCGTGCCGGCGATGTTTGTTAATGGCAAATATCAGGTGAACCCGCAGGGTATGGATACCAGCAGCATGGATATCTTTGTACAGCAGTATGCTGATACCGTGAAATTCCTGGTTGGTCAGAAGTAAAAGAAAAAGCCGGTCACAGACCGGCTTTTTTATTTGAGGCTTTAATCGCATTTAATTGTGTATCTTTCTCGCTCCAGAGCATGTTCAGCCACTGCTGGAACCGACGTTTAAATGCCTTATCGTTAACGTAATCACCATGCAATTCTTCGCTAATTGGCTCGAGATTCACTCGCACGACAATGCGTGTCAGCTTGCCGCTGAGCATATCGTAGAAAGGATGACGGCTATTTTCTGGATAGCACAGCGTAACGTTCAGCAATTTATCGAACTGTGATCCCAGAACGTTTAGCGCCATTGCAATGCCTGCCGCCTTGGGCGGGAGCAGATTGCTGTACGGGGAACGGGTTTGCTGACGCTTCTCGTCCGTAAAACGTGAGCCTTCGACAAAATTCACAATTGTTGTCGGATGTACGCGAAATTTCTCACAGGAACGGCGCGTTGTTTCCACATCTTTACCGCGTTGTTCCGGATGACGAAGCAGATAGCCACGCGAATAGCGTTTCATAAACGGCATATCCAAAGCCCAACATGCCAGACCAATAAAAGGGACCCAGGCCAACTGCTGCTTGAGGAAATATTTATTCATCGGAATGTGTTTACGGAACAGAACGCAAAGCACAACGATGTCGGCCCAACTGTAATGATTACAAATGAGCAGGTACCAGTTTTTCTTGCTAAGACCTTCCAGTCCTTCGATATCCCACTTTAATCGTGGATTAAGGTGCAGCAGTAGAGCCAGACCTTCACACCAGCAATACATCATGAAATTACAGAAGACAGAAACCTTGCGCCAGACGACAGGAATGGGCAAAAGGAGTTTTACAACCCCTGCAAGGATGATCGGCACAGAACAAAAAATCGTGACCAATATGGTCAATACGATACTCAGCAACAGCGTTATCGCAGCGAGTATTCTCGTCATAATTAAATTATTCAAAAGGTTAGCCATAGATAGTGCGCTAAATGAGGCGCAAGGGGCTGATTTTATCAGAAAACGAACCAAATGATGGATCTTCGCTGAATAGAAAAAAAGGTAATATCTATCCACATCCAGATATAAGCTGAAAAAATGGCATAAAGTTCCACCTATCAACATAAGATGATGAAAAATATAATAA
>NZ_JANEWL010000167.1:0-4519 GCF_028069815.1 Citrobacter sp. Awk 2 | reverse complement strand
AATGATAATTTAATACGTTCCGAGTTTTATGGTTCCGGTAAAATTTTGTCCAGAAATGAAGTTACCTATTTTGATAAGAATACAAAACCTCTTGACTACAAGATTATAAACGAAAGTAGCTATGCACAAGGATACAGTGCGACAACAACTTGTAAATACAACGCGAAACATGTTCCAGAGTTATGTGATTTGATAATACAGAATGCAGGGAATCCGCTACCTAAACCGACAGTAATGACAGCACATACAAGCGTGGAATTTTATTAAATATCAACTTTCATACATACCGCCTACGGGCGGTTTTTTTATGGGCGAGAAATGGCTAAAGCAACCTCTATCAAAGGCCGAAAGGGCGGCAGTTCCAGTTCCCGAACCCCGACAGAACAACCAGATGATCTCCAGTCTATAGCTAAGGCAAAAATACTTGTAGCACTGGGGGAAGGTGAGTTCTCAGGACAATTAACCGGCAAGGATATTTACCTCGATAGTACACCGCTGGTGAATGCTGATGGCTCGCAGAACTTTAGTGGTGTGGCGTGTGAGTTTCGTTCCGGGACGCAGGCGCAGAAATATATTCAGGGTATTCCGGGCACCGAAAACGAAATTAATGTGGGCACTGAGGTTTCAAGCTCAACGGCCTGGACGCGTACCTTCACCAACACCCAACTATCAGCAGCTCGCCTGCGACTGAAATGGCCTTCGCTGTTTAAGCAGGAGGACAACGGCGATCTGGTAGGGTATTCCATTAATTATGCGATAGACCTGCAGACTGATGGTGGAATCTGGCAAACCGTTCTGAATACCAGCGTAACCGGAAAAACTACTTCAGGCTACGAACGCAGCCACCGTATCGATTTACCACAGGCGGGCAGCACCTGGACAATCAGGTTACGTAAGATTACCGCTGATGCAAACAGCGCAAAGATTGGCGATACCATGACACTTCAGAGCTTCACTGAGGTTATTGACGCCAAATTACGCTATCCAAATACCGCCCTGCTGTACATCGAATTCGACTCAAGCCAGTTCAATGGTTCGATTCCACAGATATCCTGTGAACCACGTGGCCGGGTGATCCGCGTGCCTGATAACTATGACCCCGATACGCGGACTTATAGTGGTACATGGCAGGGCGCGTTTAAGTGGGCCTGGACCGATAACCCGGCGTGGATATTTTACGATCTGGTTATTACCGATCGCTTTGGTCTGGGCAATCGCCTGAGTGCAGCCAACATCGATAAATGGACGTTGTACCAGGTATCGCAGTATTGCGATCAGCCGGTACCGGATGGAAAGGGTGGAAGCGGGACAGAGCCACGCTATACCTGTAACGTCTATGTTCAGGAGAGGAATGACGCTTACACTGTGCTGCGTGACTTTGCTGCTATATTCCGGGGTATGACGTACTGGGGCGGTGATCAGATTGTTGCGCTTGCCGATATGCCAAGAGATGTGGATTACGCTTACACCCGCGCTAACGTTATCGACGGACGCTTTACCTATTCCAGCAGTACGACAAAAACGCGGTATACCACAGCGCTGGTTTCCTGGTCTGATCCGGGTAACGCCTATGCGGATGCGATGGAGCCGGTATTTGAGCAGCCTCTGGTGGCCCGGTACGGATTTAATCAGCTGGAAATGACAGCCATCGGTTGTACGCGTCAGTCTGAGGCAAATCGTAAAGGTCGCTGGGGCATCCTCACCAATAACAAAGATCGGGTTGTGTCGTTTGATGTTGGTCTCGATGGCAATATTCCCCAGCCTGGCTATGTCATCGCAGTGGCTGATGAATTGCTCTCAGGCAAAGTTATGGGGGGCCGTATCAGCGCTGTCAACGGTCGCGCCATCACGCTGGACAGAAATGCCGATGCAGTCGCGGGGGGACGGTTGATTCTGAATCTTCCCTCTGGCGCATCGCAGAGTCGAACGATTCAGGCAGTGAATGGCAATGTGGTAACAGTCACCACGGTATACAGCGAAACACCGCAGCCCGAGGTCGTTTGGGTGGTCGAGTCCGACGCACTGTACTCGCAGCAATATCGTGTTATCAGTGTCACCGATAACAATGACGGAACCTTTTCGATTGCAGGTGCCTGGCATGATCCTGATAAATATGCCCGTATCGATACAGGAGCCATCATTGACCAGCGGCCAGTGAGTGTGATCCCTCCAGGTAACCAGTCTTCGCCAGCCAATATCGTAATCAGCTCATTTTCAGTGGTTCAGCAGAATATCAGCGTCGAAACCATGCGCGTGAGCTGGGACCAGGCGCAGAACGCTATCGCATACGAAGCACAATGGCGGCGTAACGACGGGAACTGGGTGAACGTGCCGCGCAGCTCCACAACGTCTTTTGATGTTCCTGGTATTTATGCCGGGCGCTACCTCGTACGTGTGCGCGCCATTAATGCCTCTGAAATATCCTCTGGCTGGGGTTTTTCCGAAGAGAAAACGCTGACGGGCAAGGTGGGGAATCCGCCAAAACCAGTTGGGTTTGTAACAACGCCGATTAACTGGGGTATTCGCCTGAACTGGGGATTCCCGGCTAACACAGGGGACACGCTGAAAACGGAAATCCAGTACACCGCGAACAGTGATTTCTCAAATCCTCTTTTGCTGTCAGATGTGCCTTATCCGTCTGCCGAATACACCCAACTGGGGCTGAAGGCGGGGCAGGAATTCTGGTACCGAGCGCAGCTGGTAGACAGAACGGGTAATGAATCAGGCTGGACCGACTGGATTCGTGGTGAATCCAACGCGAATGCTGACGACTACCTGGGCGATATTGCCGATGATTTTCTGACGTCTGCCGATGGCGACCGCCTTACGGGGGATATTGATACCAACCTTGAAGGTATTCTGCAAAACGCGCTGACGAATAATGCCACCATAGATTACCAGTGGGCGCAGTATGGAGAGGTACGCGCGGATATCCTGGTGGTGAAAACCACGATCGCCGATGTGAATCAGGCTATGGCGGAAATGTCCACGCAGGTGCAGGCCCAGTTTAATGGCGTGACCGCCGCACTGGAAGATAAGCTCACCGCTGTCGTTGACGCTACCGGGGCATCTGCGATTTATACCCTCAAAACCGGAGTCCGGATTAACGGTGTGATGTATAACGCCGGTATGTCGATTGCAGTGCTGGCTGAAGCGGGTAAGCCGGCAGTCACCCGCATCGGGTTTAATGCTAACCAGTTCGTCCTGATAAGTGGCAATGGTGATACGCAATATTCTCCGTTTGCTGTTGTTAATGGTCAGGTGTTTATCAGTGATGCGTTTATCCAGTACGGAAATATAACGCTGGCAAAAATTGGTGAACTACGGTCTGCAAATTATGTACAGGGGCAAACGGGAACCATCATGAAATCAGACGGAACGTTTGAGGTTAATGGGGCTGTGGCCGGTGAGGGGGCAATGAAAATCACCAACACAACCCAGAGCGTTAAGGACGGGAATGGCGTTCTCCGTGTACAAATTGGAAAAATAACAGGAGTGTTCTGATGGTATGGGGCGTACAAACATGGAACGCGGGCGGCGTCCCTAATAACTATGGCATAAAGCCTGTTTCGGTATACGGGACGCAAGTATTAGCCAATGGGCAGAAGTCAGGTTCATGGACTGTCCCCGTGCCGCCAGGCTTAAAGTTAAATTATTACCACGTCGCAAACGCATCGGAGACGAGCTCTGGAGGGATGGGCAGTGGCAGACGCAGAGTTAGCGTGTCAGGTAATACGATAACAGTGTCCGCTGCCGGCGATACGGAGTACGCCGCCGATACATTCCAGGCAGCCCGCGCATTCCTGGTCATTACCATAGAGAAGGGGTGATATGTCATACGGGGTTTTATTAGCAACATCATCCAGTGAAGTATGGGTTAGTCCGGAAAGTATTCCTCTGGCGCTGTTTGCGAAGAAAAGCGTTACCGTTCCAACGGCGTCCACAATCACCTCAGTAACACAAAGTTATGATGTCAGTCAGCCTATAATCCCGTTTGTCTATACCACTGGACAAGGGGCGCTATGGTCCGATATTGCCAACGGAACCTGCACGATATCATTGCGCAATGCCGCAGTCGGTACGCGGATGGACGTTTATTTCTTTTCTATATTCCCGCAGTCGTTGCCTGATTATGGTCTCGCCATCTGGGATGCATCCAGAACCTGTATTTTAACCAACGAGACCCGAACCTTATCCGACCTGGAAAAAGTAGGGGGCGTCGGAACGGCATCAGATAACGGGATTAATACTAATATCTTAAAATCAGGCAAGTGGGGTGTTGTACCTGAGTATCTGGGGATTGCTGTCGGGGTTATTAATGACCCGTTACCGCGCCCCTGGCAGTCGAATATACGCGCCATAGCGTGCAGTGAGGGGGCGGGCACACGGATAGTTGCTTACAGTGATGGTGGCTCCTCGACAGGAGTGTCAGGGCTTGGATTTACCAACGGGCATGGGAATGTCATTATCACCAGAGTTGATATTTATGATTAATTGATCGTTCTGGACGATCAATATC
>NZ_JANEWL010000166.1:0-4660 GCF_028069815.1 Citrobacter sp. Awk 2 | reverse complement strand
CGTCCATCTGCGCAGCACCGGTGATCATGTTTTTAACATAGTCGGCGTGGCCCGGGCAGTCTACGTGCGCGTAGTGGCGAGTCGGGGTGTCATATTCAACGTGAGAAGTGTTGATGGTGATACCACGTGCTTTTTCTTCCGGCGCGTTATCGATCTGATCGAATGCGCGAGCAGCACCGCCGTAGGTTTTAGCCAGAACGGTAGTGATTGCAGCGGTCAGCGTTGTTTTACCATGGTCAACGTGGCCGATAGTACCGACGTTAACGTGCGGTTTAGTACGTTCAAATTTTTCTTTAGACATCGATTGTCCCTCTAAGACACGGATAAATCGGTGATATCACCACATCAACCAGGCAATATACCTGAGCTGTTGAATGCTTTTAAAAGTAAACAGAGAGAAACGGGAAGGAGAAGTGAAGTGGTGCTGATACCCAGAGTCGAACTGGGGACCTCACCCTTACCAAGGGTGCGCTCTACCAACTGAGCCATATCAGCACGTCTGGAGCGGGCAGCGGGAATCGAACCCGCATCATCAGCTTGGAAGGCTGAGGTAATAGCCATTATACGATGCCCGCATCCTGAAACTCGGCTACCCAGTTCTTTCTGTAACAAAAAGAGATTTCTCTCTTTTATGTTTGAGCTGATTAAATTTTTTAACCAACTCAGGCGGCGATAACGCTGCCAGAAAGTGGTGGTGGGGGAAGGATTCGAACCTTCGAAGTCTGTGACGGCAGATTTACAGTCTGCTCCCTTTGGCCGCTCGGGAACCCCACCGGACTTGATGGTGCCGACTACCGGAATCGAACTGGTGACCTACTGATTACAAGTCAGTTGCTCTACCTACTGAGCTAAGTCGGCATCAAGTAGCGCGCATTTTATGGATACCTGCGTGCTCATGCAACTAAAAAATTGCATAAAATGTTCTTCCGCTCACATTTTGCACTATACGTCCGATAAATAATCTATTTCTTGTCTGGATTGCACAAATTTCCAACGCTGGGCCTTATAACCGGAGAGGGTTTCGCTCCGTTATTCACGTTCGGACAGAGAGAAAGCACATCTTTATACATCTGGAATACTCGTCACAATGCTTTTCAGGGGACGATTTTTTCTTATTATTCCCCCTCATCTGGTGTTACCCTCCTGCCCATTGTCCAAATTAACTGAAATGTGCGTGCCATTGCGTGCCGGGGATGATTTCGTTTTTTATCACTGACCTGATATAGCAATGACAGCCAGACCATGCGTATGAGTATAAAAGAGCAAGCGTTAACGTCGCCTTACCTACAGTTTGATCGCAACCAGTGGGCTGCGCTTCGTGATTCAGTGCCGATGACCCTGACCGAGGAAGAGATTGCTCGTCTGAAAGGCATTAACGAAGACTTATCGCTGGAAGAAGTTGCTGAGATTTATTTGCCTCTATCGCGTTTGCTAAATTTTTACATCAGTTCAAACCTGCGACGCCAGGCTGTTCTGGAGCAATTTTTAGGCACAAACGGCCAGCGTATTCCTTATATCATTAGTATTGCAGGCAGTGTTGCAGTTGGTAAAAGCACAACCGCGCGCGTTTTGCAGGCACTGCTGAGCCGCTGGCCAGAGCACCGCAAAGTTGAGCTGATTACGACCGATGGTTTCCTTCACCCAAACCAGGTGTTGAAAGAACGCGGGCTCATGAAGAAGAAAGGCTTCCCCCAGTCTTATGATATGCACCGTCTGGTAAAATTTGTTTCCGACCTGAAGTCAGGCGTCCCTAACGTCACCGCACCGGTCTATTCACATCTGATCTATGACGTGATCCCTGATGGCGACAAAACGGTTGCCCAGCCGGATATATTGATTCTCGAAGGGTTAAATGTATTACAAAGCGGAATGGACTACCCCCACGACCCGCATCATGTATTTGTTTCTGACTTCGTCGATTTTTCTATTTACGTTGATGCGCCAGAGGAATTACTCCAGACGTGGTACATCAATCGATTCCTGAAATTCCGTGAAGGGGCATTTACCAATCCTGACTCTTATTTCCATAACTACGCGAAATTGTCCGAGGATGAGGCTATCAATACAGCAATGTCGCTCTGGAAAGAGATTAACTGGTTGAATTTAAAACAAAACATACTACCTACGCGTGAGCGAGCCAGTTTAATCATGACCAAGAGCGCCAATCATGCCGTTGAGCAAGTCAGGTTAAGAAAATAAATAAAAAAAGGGGAGCCGATGCTCCCCTTCTTATTATTCGGCACTTCTGAGCGATATTTCTCCGCCCATCCATGGCGTTATCTTGCCATTCTGTTCGAGCAATAGTGCACCTTGTGCATCTATTCCTCGCGAGATACCAAATATTTCTTTATCGCCAATAATGAGTTTAACTGGGCGGTTGATAAAGTTATCAAGTACCTTCCAGCGTGATAAATAAGGCACCAACCCCTCTTGCTCAAACAGTATCAGCGCAGCACGAAGCTCGCGAATCAGCCGGGCCGCAAGCGTATTACGGTCAATGTTTATGCCTGCTTCCTGTAAGTTAATCCACCCCTGATTAACCACATTCTCTTCTACCCGGCGCATAGACATGTTAATTCCGGCACCAATAACGATCTGCGCGGCATCACCCGTCTTTCCGGTGAGCTCAACCAGAATGCCGGCCAGTTTTCGATCGAGCAGGTAGAGATCATTAGGCCATTTCACACGGACTTTATCCGCCCCCAGATCGCGTAAAACCTCAGCCATGACGATACCAATGACCAGACTCAGACCAATCGCCGCTGCCGGGCCCTGCTCCAGGCGCCAGAACATAGAGAGATACAGGTTAGCACCAAATGGCGAGAACCATTTACGCCCACGTCGGCCACGACCAGCCTGCTGATACTCCGCTACGCAGGCATCTCCGGATGTCAGTTGCCCAATTCGATCCAGCAGATACTGGTTGGTTGAATCAATTACGGGCAGAACGGTGATGTTTCCGCCGTCCAGCTGAGAATGAATAACGGATGAGTCTAGTAGCTGGATGGGCTCTGGTAAGCTGTAGCCTTTACCTGGAACAGTAAATACATCAACGCCCCAGTCGCGTAGCGTCTGGATGTGTTTGTTAATCGCTGCACGACTCATTCCCAGTTTTTCACCGAGTTGCTCACCTGAATGGAATTCGCCATCAGCCAATAATGAGATGAGCGTCAGGGGGACGGTATTATCCTTCATGCGATGATCTCCACAGCATTCACTTCACCCTGCGGGCCCATAAATCTAACCTCTGGCTCAAGCCAGACATTAAACTTCTCCCCCACTTTATGTCGTACATGATGTGCAAGTTGCACGACATCCTGGCTCGTCGCATTACCCGCATTGATCAGTACCAGTGCCTGTTGTTGATGTACTGCTGCGCCACCAATACGCATGCCTTTGAGCTGACACTGATCGATAAGCCAGCCAGCGGCCAGCTTCACTGAGCCATCGGCCTGGGGATAGTGAGGTGCGGTCGGGAATTGTGACAGGAGTTCCTGCGCAATATCTGCGGTGACAACCGGGTTTTTAAAGAAGCTTCCCGCATTACCGTTCACTTTTGGATCGGGCAGCTTTGTTGTTCGCATGTGGCAGACGGAATCAAACACCTGATGAGGTGTGACCGTTGCAGGATCCAGACGCGTCAAATCGCCGTATGTCAGTACGGGCTGCCACTGTTTAGACAAACGCAGACCGACGGCTACAATCGCGACGCGATCCTGATACTCATGCTTAAAGATACTGTCACGATACCCGAAGCGACATTCCGCAGCACTTACACGCAGATGCTTACCGGTCGCCAGTTCAATACAGTCCACATATTCGCAAACACGCTGAAGTTCCACACCATAAGCACCAATGTTCTGGATTGGCGATGAGCCAACACAGCCGGGAATAAGCGCCAGGTTTTCCAGCCCGGGCATGCCAAGCTGCAATGTATGCTGTACCAGATGATGCCAGTTCTCACCAGCCCCAACGTGTAGATACCACGCGTCAGGCTTCTCTGTAACCTCTATACCTTTGATACGGTTTACGATCACCGTGCCATGGAAATTATCGAGGAACAGGACGTTACTCCCCTCACCCAGAATCAGTACTGGATGATGTGATGCATTGGCTGATTGCCAGGCATTCAATAATTGTTGCTCATTTTCGGCGCAGACAAGTTCGTTAGCTTGCTGATCGATGCCGAAGGTATTCCAGGCTTTAAGGGAGTGATTCATAGACGCTTTCCTGATGCAAAATCGCGCTTAGTTTACCGCATATGCCGCAGGATGGCTTGTTTTATGGAAGCGTGGGGGGTTGCTTTGTGCCCGATGGTGCCGCGATGTGCCTGATACGCTGCGCTTATCAGGCCTACCTTGTGGTGCCGTTGTAGGCCGGATAAGGCGATACGCCGCATCCGGCAAAATGCCGACGGGAATGCCTGATGCGCTGCGCTTATCAGGCCTACAACATACATTCAGTCCGGTGCATCCGGCGGTTTTCACCCGCACAGACGCAAAAAAGCCCGTCCGTCAGGATGGGCTTCTTCACTTATTTGATGCCTGGCAGTTCCCTACTCTCGCATGGGGAGACCCCACACTACCATCGGCGCTACGGCGTTTCACTTCTGAGTTCGGCATGGGGTCAGGTGGGACCACCGCGCTACAGCCGCCAGGCA